>DNQL01000322.1 GCA_003500765.1 Elusimicrobiota bacterium
GGCTGGCCGCCGGAACTGCTGCCGCTCCTGGTCGCGGCCCTGGCGGCCGCGGCCTGGCTGCTCCTCCGCTGAAACTTAACTTTGTATAATTCCAGTTGTAGTCCCACCTCAGCTTTCGGTTTGGAGCCTTAATGACCACGTACAGGAAAGCGGGCGTAGACATCAGGCTGGCCGACAGGTTCACGGAGTTCCTCCAGAAAAAATCCAAAGCGATAGGCGGCTTCGCCGGCGTATTCCCGCTGCGGGAGACGGGCGGAGAGTACAGCGTGGTGGCCTCCACCGACGGGGTGGGCACCAAGCTCAAGCTGGCTTTCATGCTGGACCGGCACGACACCGTGGGCGTCGACCTGGTCGCCATGTGCGTCAACGACCTGCTCTGCTGCGGGGCGAAGCCGCTGTTCTTCCTCGATTATTACGCGACGCCGAAGCTCGACCTGCGGCGCTCCAAGAAGGTCATCGAAGGCATAATGGAAGGCTGCCGTCAGTCCGGCTGCGCCCTCCTGGGCGGGGAGACCGCCGAGCTGCCCGGCTTCTACAAGCCCGGCGAATACGACCTGGCCGGCTTTTCCGTGGGCCTTCTTAAACGCGGGGAGGAGATAGACGGAAAAAAAGTCCGTCCCGGCGACGCGCTGGTAGGGCTGCCTTCGACCGGTTTCCATTCCAACGGCTATTCCCTTATAAGGGCCGTAATGAAAGGCGCCCCGCTGAAAAAGCACGCCCGCGCCCTCCTGACCCCCACTAAAATATACGTCCGGGACATCGCCGCCATGCGCGCGGCCCTGCGCCGCGCCGGGCACGACATACTGGGGCTGTCCCATATCACCGGCTCGGGCATACCCGGCAACCTGCCCCGGTTCTTCCCCAAAGGCGTCGCCGCCGTCGTGCGGAAGGGCTCCTGGCCGGTTCCGCCGGTCATGCGGCTGGTGCAGGAGAAGGGGAAAATAAGCGACGCCGAGATGCTCGACACTTTCAATATGGGCCTGGGCATGATCGCCGCCGTCAGGCCCGGGGCCCTGAAGACGGCCCTCCGTTCCGTGCCCGGCGCGCTGCACGTAGGCGAGATAAAGCGCGGAGGCGGCGAAGTCCTGTTCCGTTGAGGTGACCAGATGACGCTACTGAAATTAGTTCTGGCGCTGGCGCTGGCCGCGCCGCTCGCTGCGGCCGACAAGGTGCCGTCCAAGCGCGCCGTGAAAAAAGCCCCGGCCGAGGCGGCGGATACCGTGACGCCCGCCGTCCGGAAGAAGCTCATCAGGGCCGCCTGGAGCGTGGCCTCCAAGATCTCCCCCGACCCTAAAAAGGTGGACGCGGCCTTCGCCCCCGCTTTCTTCAAGCTGGTAGAGAAGGAGAAAGTGACGGGCATGCTCAAGTCGCTGCGCGAGAAGCACGGCGCGGTCAAGCGCGTCAGCCTTTCGGCCACGGAGGGAGCCAATACCGGCCATTTTATATTCCATACCGACCAGGAGTACATGCTGCCCGCCTCGGTCACCGTGGACCCCTCCAACGGCCTCATAACCGGGCTTTTCTTCAGGCCGGCCTACCAGCACGTAGCCGGTATGGCGGATATAAAGGAGCGGCTGGCCGCGCTGCCGGGAAAGAAGTCCCTGCTGCTGACCCGGCTTGAAGGCCGCGACGGGCCGATCGAGTCCCTTGAACCCGACGAGCCGCTGAATATCGGTTCGACTTTCAAGCTTTATGTGCTCGCCCAGCTGCAGGAGGCCAAGGCCCAGTGGAAGCGGACGGTGACCATCCCCGCCTCGGAGAAGTCGCTGCCGTCCGGCCGCCTGCACGCGTGGCCCGAGGGAGCCCCCTTCACCGTCTATACCCTGGCAGCGCAGATGATATCGGAGAGCGACAATACCGCGACCGACGCTCTGATCGAGCTGGCCGGCCGGCGCAACATCGAGCGCAGCCTCGGCAAGTTCGGCCATTACAGCCCGGACAGGATGAAGCCTTTCCTGAAGACCGCCGAATATTTCCGCATAAAGAGCTCCACGGCCGCCGCCGCGGAGTGGACTGCCGCCAGGCAGGACGACAGGTACGATTTGCTGGGTAAAAAGATCAACAGCCTGCCTCTCTCCGCCGCCGCCGTGCCGGTCTCGCCTTTCGAGGTCAACCGCATAGGCTGGTTCGCTTCGTCCTCCGACCTCTGCCGCGTAATGGACCGCTTCCGCAAGAGCGCCGATCCCGCCGTACTGGATATGCTCGCGATAAACCCGGGCCTGCCGGTGGACGGGAAAGCAGTGCCCTACGCCGGTTACAAAGGCGGTTCCGACGCCGGCGTTATCAGCATGACCTGGCTGCTCAGGACCAGGGCCTCGGCCTGGTACTGCCTGTCTGCGTCCTGGAACGACGAGAATTCGCCGCTGGCGGAGAGAGAATTTATCGGGATAATGCAGGGCGCGCTCAAGCTGGTGGAGGCGGACAACTTCTAGAGGTCCCCGCCGCGGCTGCCGGGCGCGCCGGGAGGCGTGCTTGAAAGAAGGTAAACCGGTCAGGATAGCTGTGCTGGCTTCCGGCGGCGGAAGCAACCTGCAGGCGATCATCGACGCCTGCGCCTCGGGCAGGGTCAACGGCGAGGTCTCGCTGGCGGTTTCGAGCCTGGGCAAGGCCGGCGCGCTGGAACGCGCGGCGAAAGCCGGGATACGCGCCGAGGCGCTGCCGCTTAAAAATTCCCCTTCTCCCGAGGCCCATGACGCGGCGCTGACGGAACTCTGCCGCGGCGCCGACCTCGTCTGCCTGGCCGGCTGGATGCTCAAGCTCGGTCCCAAATTCCTCTCGGCCTTCAAAGGCCGCATACTCAATATACATCCCGCCCTGCTGCCGGCCTTCGGCGGCAAGGGCTTCTACGGCATGCGGGTGCACGAGGCCGTTATCGCCGCCGGCGTGCGGCTGAGCGGCTGCACCGTCCATTTCGTTACGGAGGATTACGATTCCGGCCCGATAATAATACAGCGCTCGGTCCCGGTCTTTCCCGACGATACCCCCGGGGCGCTGGCCGCCAGGGTCAACGCCGCCGAACTGGAAGCCTATCCCGCGGCCGTGTCGCTGTTCTGCGACGGCCTGCTGGAGCTCAAGGACGGCCGCGTCCTGGTAAAGCAGGCCCCGGCCCCCGGCCGCGCGCGGCGCGCTCTAATTTCCCTCTCCGACAAAAGCGGAGCCGTGGATTTTGCCCGGGCCCTGACGGCGCGCGGCGTGGAAGTGGTCTCCACCTCCGGCACCTACAAGCTGCTCAAAGAGGCCGGGCTGCCGGTACGGCCGCTGGAATCGCTGACCGGCTTCCCCGAAATACTCGACGGCAGGGTCAAGACGCTGCAGCCGGCGGTGCACGGCGGCATACTCTACCGCCGAGACAGGGCGGCGCACGCGGAACAGCTCTTCCGCCACGGCATAGAGCCGATAGACATAGTGGCGGTCAATCTGTACCCTTTCGAGAAAACAGCCGCGAAGGCCAGGGCCTGGTCCGAAGAGCTGATCGAAGATATAGACATAGGCGGCGTAGCCCTGCTGCGCGCCTCGGCCAAGAACTGCGCTTCGGTCACCGTGCTGACCGACCCGGCCGACTACCCGCGCGTACTGGACGCGCTCGACGCCAATGCCGGCCGCGTGCCCGAGGCGCTCAACCGCGAACTGGCGGTGAAAGCCTTCGAGGTCACCTCCGCCTACGACGCGGCCATAGCCGGCAAGCTGGGCGGGGAGCCGCTCTCCTGCGAGTTCTTTCCGTCCCGTATGAAGGCGCCGCTCAACAAGATCTGCGACCTGCGCTACGGCGAGAACCCTCATCAGCGCGCGGCGCTCTATTCGAAGAATCCCGGCCTGCCTTTCGAGCAGCTCGGCGGCAAGGAGCTCTCCTACAATAACATCCTCGACGCCTACGGCACCTGGCAGGCGGTCAATGAGTTCGATGCCCCGGCCTGCGTCATCTTCAAGCATGTTACGCCCTGCGGGCTGGGCACCGGCGCCAATATCCGCGAGGCCTTCGAGCGGGCCTGGAACACGGACCCTCTTTCGGCTTTCGGCGGCATCATCGCCGTGAACCGCACTTTCGATCGCGGCATGGCCGAGTTCCTCGCCAAGCGCTTCGTAGAGGTCATCTGCGCTCCGGAGTTCGAAGAAGAGGCGGCGAAGCTCCTGTCCCGGAAGCCCAACCTGCGGTTGCTCAAATGGGAGGCCCTGCCCAAGGGCCGGCTGATGTTCCGCTCGCTGGGCGACGAGGTGCTGGTCAGCGAGGACGACGAGAAATTGCTGGGCGACAAGTGGGAAGTCCCCACCGTCAAAAAGCCGACGAAAGCGGAGGAAGAGGCGCTGCGGCTGGCCTGGGCGGCCTGCAAATACGTGCGCTCCAACGCCATAGTCCTGTCGGACCGCCATCAGACGGTCGCGATAGGCGCCGGCCAGATGTCGCGCGTCGACTCAGTCTTCATGGCCGGCCGCAAGCTCGGACTTTACCTGAAGGACAATCCGAAGCCGGAGGTCATGGTGATGGCCTCCGACGCTTTCTTCCCTTTCCCCGACGCGCTGGAAGAGGGCGTGAAGCTGGGCGCCACCGCCGTCATACAGCCCGGCGGCTCGGTCAAGGACGCGGAAGTCATAGCCGCCGCCGACCGTCTGGGCGTGTCGATGGTGCTGACCGGCATGCGCCACTTCAGGCATTGAACTTATAATTCTTATCTGGCGCAAAGGCCGGATAAATCAGTTCTCATCCCGTTCTTTTTTGACGGGAACATATACGCTTATGCGCGACCGTATGCCCGGGTTGCCGAAGCATTCCTGGTAGGCCGGCTGGCAGCCGTCGGAGCAGAGCCGCCCCGGCGAGACTACCACCTCTATGTGGCCGTGCCTGGAGCTGAAGCCGCAGGCGCCGCGCTGGTAGACTACTATCCCGCCGACGGGCAGGTCCGATATCTTCTCCGGCGTCTTTATCCTGGCCATGGAGATGTGCTTGCGCATCGCGGCGGGGTTGGCGTTGGCCCAGGTCGCGAAGTCGGCCGCGCTCCAGGGGCCTATGCCCAGCCAGCTCCACTGCCAGGGTTTTATTATCCCGCTCCATTCCATGAAATTGGCCACGAATTCATAGCACCTGCTGAGGAAACGCCCCGCGTTGTTCCGCCTGGCGGTCTCGGCCAGCTGCGCCGCCTTCCCGGCGTCGAAGTCGGGCGGCAGTATGGCGTCCTTTACCGGTTCCCCGGCCGGGCCGGCGTCCTGTGCGGGTTCCGAAGCGGGGGTTTCGGTATCCTGAAGCCCGGCGGGGACTTCATCTTCCCGGGGCTCCCCTATATCGGCGGGTTCCTCCGGTTCCATGTCCACCGCCGCCGGTTCGCCCGGCTCCGGCACCCGGACCTCCGCTCTTTTATGAGCGAAACCTTTCACCCAGCCGTTCTCATCGTAGGCGTCCAGGCGGGAGAAGGGGCGCTGCGGCGCGGCGGCCAGCGGCGCCGAATTGAGGACCAGCCAGGCGAGGGCGAGAACGATGTTCGTCTTTTTCATAGAACCTCCTAGTGCTTTCTTTTCAGAAACTCTTCGGGAAGCCGTGCAGGGTGTAGGGGTCGACAACGTAATCCATCGCTTTGGAGGGCCTGCATTTCTCGAAGGTGCGGGTCTTCATCAGGCCGACTTCGAAGTGCAGGTGCGGCACATTGGACGAGCCCGAGTTGCCCATGCGGCCCAGGCGCTGCCCGGCCTTCACCTTGTCCCCTATGTCCACCGTGATGCCGCCGGGGGCCATGTGCGCGTAGCGGGAGTAGAGCGTCATCTCCTCCGCGTTCCCGTTCCTGACCATCTTCACTTTGCCGTGGCGCACAACGACATGGTTGCCCCAGCCGTCGGCGCACATGCGCTTGGTGCCGTTCTTGCCGTAATTGCCGGTCTGCGGGCAGCCGATCCGGGCGTAGACCACCTCGCCGCCGGCCGCGGCCAGCACGAAGCCCTGGGCCTGGTCCTTCCAGGCGGCCTGGCTGGGGACATAATCGACGCCCTCGTGCTTGCCCGCGCCGAACTCGTCGCATTCCACGCCGGGCCCGCAGATATAGCGCACGCCCCACATATCGGCGCGCTTATAATCTATCGGGACCACCCATTTCCATTGGTCGGTGCCGGTCAGCGCCCAGGCCCCGGTCTGCCACAAGAGGGGGGCGTTGTCCTGGCTGGCGGAGCGGTAAGCGCCGTCCTTGCTGCAGGAGGAGTTGGGATCGACTATGACCGCCTTGGAGATCTCGGGCAGTTCCGCCCCGAAAGCCGGTATATCCCTCGCTATCGTCCCGTCAAGCCTGAAATCGGAGGCCGCCGCGCCGCCGCAGGTCCCCGCCACGAGTGCCGCTATGATGATCTTTTTCATATCTATTGTCTCCTTTTGGTCCGCGGCCAGCTGCCGCCTCATCCTCTGTATATAGCCTATCGAAAACCGGGTCTTTCCGCCTGAGGCGCAAGCCCCTGCCTGAAGGTATTTCGGCTTACGAACCGGCATTGCCCTGAAACGGGATTTTAGTGAAACGACATGACACTACCGCCGGACTTCGAGAAGATATAGCGGACGCGTGGAAAAATACTCTCCAATATTTATATGCTATTGCCTGGCCGGGACCCGGCTGGAAAGCGGGGGACATAAAGGGAGATGACGATGCCCACTATTTTTTCCGAGACGCTGTGCAGGATAAGGAAGGACGCCGGCTTTCCTACAGCCTACAGGTTCTACCACGACAACGGCGGGCAGCCGGTGCTGAACGTGTCGTACCGCAACTACCTGCTGATCGAGCAGGGTAAAGTGCTGCCGGAAGCGGTCAGGCTGGGCAAACTGGTGGTGGCCCTGCGGCTGACGCCGCGCAGCGACGCGGCGAGCGAACTGGCCGTGGCCTGGCTG
>DNQL01000210.1 GCA_003500765.1 Elusimicrobiota bacterium
GTCGAGGCCGCCGCCGCGCCCGCGGTCCCGTTCATCGTCCGCGACGACAGGGCGGAGAAGGCCCTCGCGTCCGACGTGCTGGACCTGACCCCTTCCTACGCGGATTTCCTCTCGTCCTACGCGCTGCAGTCCGGCTACGCCGTGTTCGCCCTGGACGGGGCCAGGATGTCCGCCAAGCGGGGACTGCTGGACTACGTCTCGGCGGCGCTGGGCTTTCCCGGCCCCGCGGAGAACTGGGACGCCATGATCGACCTCATCGGGGAGCTGCCGCGCGTGCACGGCAATAACCGGATACTGATAGTTGTGCGGAACGCCGGCCTTATCAAGCGCGCCGGCGGCGGGCTCTACGAGGACCTGCGCGACGCGGCGGAGTTCGCCTGCGCCAACGCGCGGGAGTGGAGCAAGGGCGAGATCACGATAAAGTTCGCCTTCGTGGACTGACCCCGTTCAGGGGTAGAGATAGGTCCTGTCGAAGGAGACCAGCACGGGCTGGTAGACCGAAGGGTCCATGTATATGACATGGACCCTTTTCCCGTTGCGCCAGATCTCCTTGGCGGAATAGAAGAGGTGCCCGGGTTTGGCCGGGGGTGTATAGACCGTCCGCGAGGCGGCCGCCCGGGCCAGGTCCCCGAAATCGCGGAAAGCGAGCAGCTTTACGGACTGTTCCTTCGAGCTCATGTAGAAGACCGAGTATTCCTTCCTGCCGGGGTCCCAGGTCAGCGAGACCTCGCCTCCCATATCGTCGAAGAAGAGAGCGGGTTCCCCGCGGCCCCATTCGCCCGACGGCAGGAGCCGCTGGTAGGCCGAGGCGTCCTCCACGCGGCTTTTCTTTACGCGCAGGAAACAGAGGGCGTTGAAATTCTCGTCGCCGGCCCTGGCCGCGCGCGAGGCGAGGTAGAGATATCCTTTGCGCTCCAGTACGCCGTCGCCCGCGATGAAGCCGGGCAGGTTGAACCCCTTCACCCTTTCAAATGAGATGTCCCCGGCGGGAAAGTCCCTGCCGATGACCGTTTTAGCAAGGCCGGTGCCCAGCGGACGGAACGACATCGGCCCCTTGTCTCTTTCCAGGTCTATGTCCATGAAGTAGACATAGAGGCGCTTCCCTGTTTGCGCGCCGCCGGCGGCCCAGAGCCGCTTGATGAATGGGTTCTCGCCGTCGAGGTAAGGGATGGGCTGCGAGACCCGGCCGTCCTTCACGAAGAAGTTGAATTTCAGCCCGGTCAGGCCGGCCGCGGAGGAGGGAACTATGGTCCAGGCGGCCGCGTTGGGGGGCATGGCTTTCATGTCGGCGGCGTCGCCGAAGTTGACCGTGGCCGTGGTGACCACCGGCCCCTTCCAGTCCCCGAGTATGGTGTCGCCGAAGGTCCAGACGAGGAACTCGCGGCCGTCGGGCGTCTTAACGGGTATCGGCGTCACTCCGTCCTGGCCCAGCACTGCTTCCAGCCGCGAGGGCGCGAATACGCCGAGATTCTCCGGCTCGCCGGCGGCGGCCGGCGCGGCCAGCAGCGCTCCCAGGATAAGGATATTCATGTTCACCTCTCCGAGAATTTTATAGCCACTTCGCGGGTCCCCGTTCCGCCCTGTACCGTGAATACGGCGGAGTCGCCGGGTTTGAAAGCCGTGATGGCCCGCGAATAATCGCGCAGGCCGCCGACGGTCTCGCCGCCTACGGACTTTATAACTTCGCCGGGTTTCACTCCGGCGGCGTCCAGCGGAGAACCGGGGGTTATATCGGCGGCGCGTACTCCTTCTCCCTGGTAAGCGAAATCGGGGACAAGTCCCGTCGAGACTTTGCGGGCCCCCGCTGATGCCGCCGGCGCTCCCGACGGGCGGGTTATGAAAGGCGCAGTGCCCGCCAGGTAATCGACGGTCTCCCGCACCAGTTCCGCCGCGCGGGCCATGGCCCGGTAGTCGAGTTTATCCGGCGTATCCGTCGGCTTGTGGTAGTCCGGGTCCGGCCCGCCGAAGAGCTGTATGGCCGGTACGCCGGCCTCGATGAACGAGACCTGGTCGCTTGAATCGAGGTCCTCTTTGACCAGCCTGTGCGGCAGGCCGGTGACGAAAGAGGCGCCCCGGAGTATATGCGGCCATTTGTCGGAGGAGGCGGCGCCGAGGATAAGAGGGCCCTGTCCGTCTATCCTGCCGACGGTGTCCAGGTTCACCGCGGCGTTGATCCTGGCCAGCCGCTTTTCTCCCAGCGCCTTTACGAAAGCCCGGGATCCCAGCCGGCCGTCCTCCTCTCCGTCAAAGGCGACGAAAATGACGCTTCGTTCCGGCGGGGCGGCCGCGTAATGGCGGGCCAGTTCCAGCAGCATGGCCACTCCGGAGGCGTTGTCGTTGGCGCCGGGATACGCGCGCCCGTCCACGGGGGAGAGATGGTCGTAATGGGCGGCGATAAGTACGAATTCTTCGGGGCGGGACGTCCCGCGGACGAAGCCCGCTATGTTGACCAGCCGGCGCTTCCCGGCTTTTTCCCGAAGAAGAAAAGTCCTTCCCTCGAAAGGTTTCAGGCCGACCTCCCCGAACCAGGATCCGACAAGGCGCGCCGCCTCGGCGAGGCCGGGAGACCCCGGTCCCCTGCCCCCTTCCATTCCCGCCAGCGTCTCCGCGGTTTTCCGCATGCCCGACGGGCTGAACGGCGGGTCCGGTTC
>DNQL01000228.1 GCA_003500765.1 Elusimicrobiota bacterium
GGCTGGCCGCCCTGGCGCAGGCTAATGTCCTCGACAGCGCCGAGAAAGAATCGCTGGCCCAGGGTTTCGACACGCTCATGCGGCTGCGCCTCGCCCGCCAGGCCTCGCTGGCCGGCGCCGGCGCGGCCCCCGACAACCGCATAAAGCCATCCGAGCTCTCCCAGGCCGACCAGCAGGCCCTCCGGGAAACCGCCGCCGCGGCCGCCGCGGCTATCAATAAACTGAAAGATTTGATAAAATTCCACATCGTTTGAAAAGTTACGGACGTCCGCGGTTTGGAGGGCGCCCGTTTTTTAATAGGAGACACGCATGCTTCATGAACCCGCGGCCGAATGCGGCCCCGACGCTTCCGCCGAATACAAACAGCGCATAGGCGTCTGGATGTTCCTGCTCTACGCGGCCATCTACGCCGCCTTCGTGGCCATCAACCTGCTCCGCCCGCTCTGGATGGAGAAGGAAATAATATTCGGCCTCAACCTGGCCGTGGTCTACGGCTTCGGCCTGATAGGCTTCGCCCTCGTCCTGGCCCTCATCTACAATACGATGTGCGGCACGCATGAAGCCGACAATAAGTCCCCGCAAGGCGGGGATAAGCCGGCCGGGGAGGGGAAATAACATGGCAATAGCTATTTTCCTCGCCTTCGTCGGCCTGGTCCTGGGCCTCTCCTTCTTCCTGGGCGCCAAGACCAAGTCCGCCAGCGGCTACTTCGCGGCCGGCGGCCAGATACACTGGGCCGTCAACGGTATCGCCTTCGCCGGCGACTACCTNNTCGGCCGCCTCCTTCCTGGGCATCTGCGGCATGATCGCGACCGCCGGCTACGACGGCTTCCTCTACTCCATCGGCTACCTGGCCGGCTGGATAGTGGCGCTGTTCGTGGTGGCCGAACCGATGAAGCGCCTCGGCAAGTACACCTTCACCGACGCGCTGGACGCCAAGTTCAACTCGCGCGGCATCAAGCTGTTCGCGGCCATCAGCACGCTGGTGGTTTCCGTGTTCTACCTGATACCGCAGATGGTGGGAGCCGGCGTGCTTGTAGAGCCGCTGCTGGGCATACCGCATTACATGGGCGTCATCATGGTGGGCGCGATAGTCATAACGATCGTCGCCACCGCCGGCATGACCTCCACCACCTACGTGCAGTTCATCAAGGGCGGCATGCTGGTGGTCTTCTCTCTGATCGTGACGGTCGCGGTGATGTACCGCGGCTTCTCCACCCAGCCCGACCAGGGCGGCCGCGTGCCGTTCTACGAGTATAAGACGCTCGGCGCCATAGAGGCGAAAGGCCAGCTCTTCACGGAGGACAAGGCTTACAAGGTGGCCGGCTCCCAGGCGGTAAAGAACGAGACCTACGTGAAGCTGGAGAATGGCGGCGTCGAGACCTGGTGGCTGCGCTCCGACAAGGACGGCAAGGTCTACCTGAAGGAGACCCAGTACGAGGCTAAGAAGGCGGACGGCTCCAGCGTCGTCAACGGCCTGCCCGCCTCCAAGGACAATATCCTGCGCCAGAACGGCGGGCTCGAGTCCATAAAGGGAAAGAGCGGCCCCGAAGCGGACACCGGCCCGGTCGGCCCCTTCGAGTTCCTCTCGATACTGAGCGATCCGGAGACCAGGGTCAATACCTGGAAGATAGTGAAGTTCTCCGACGGCGACGATAAGGTCGTAGTCTACGCCCCCAGCGTGAAGCCGGGCAACAGGATAATGCGCCCGGGCCTGAAGTTCAAGGTGGAAGGCACGCCGCTGCAGAAGCTGGACTTCGTCTCGCTGATGCTGGCGCTGTTCCTGGGCACCGCCGCCCTGCCGCATATCCTCATACGCTACTACACCGTGCCCAGCCCGGCCTGCGCGCGCAAGTCGACGATAGTGGCCATCGCCGCCATCGGCTTCTTCTACGTGCTGACCATGTACATGGGTCTCGGCGCCGTGGTCAACGCGGTGCTCAACCCGGTGACGGATAATATGTCGGCGCCGCTGCTGGCCAGGTCGTTCGGTACCTTCCTGTTCGCCATCATCTCGGCGATCGCGTTCGCTACCGTGCTCGGCACGGTCAGCGGCCTCATCATCGCCGCCTCCGGCGCGGTCGCGCACGACCTGATGGACCGCTACCTGCAGCTGGGTTACAACGAGAAGCAGAAGGTGCGCGCGGGCAAGATAGCGGCGTTCGTCGTCGGCATCATCGCGATAATCCTGGGCATAATCTTCCAGGGCATGAACGTGTCCTTCCTGGTGGGCCTGGCGTTCGCGGTGGCGGCCTCGGCGAACCTGCCGTCGATCATCATGATACTGTTCTGGAAGAAGACCACGGCCAAGGGCATAGCCGCCTCGATAGTGACGGGCATGGTCGCCGCCATCGGCATCATCATGTTCTCGCCGTCGATGTACGATAAGTTCGGCCTGGACCCGGCGACGGCGCCGTTCCCGCTGGACAACCCCGGCATCGTCTCGATACCGCTGAGCTTCCTGGTGCTCGTGGTGGTGTCGCTGTTCACGCAGAAGAAGGAGCAGGCCGCCGCTTAAGGGCGACCGGTTCCGCACGGCGGGGAGGGGCTTGGCGGCCCCTCCCCGCTCTTTTTTTGGCATAATAGGTCCCGCATGAAGGTAATAGTCTTTACCGACGCCCACGCCAACCTGACCGCTCTGCGGGCCCTCGCCCGCGAGATAAAGCGCGAGGGCTATGACGCCGCCTTTCACACCGGCGACGCCGTCGGCATAGGCCCCTGGCCGGGCGAGACGGTGGACCTGCTGGGGGAGATACCCCGCCTTCACCTGCTCACCGGGAACCACGACGCCTGGCTCTGCGGCGGCCTGCCCGCCGGTTCCGCGCGCTGGCTGGTGGACCATTACGCCTGGATGAAGAAGCGCGTCATGCGGCGTCACATGAACGCCGCCGCTGCCTGGCCCTACCTTACCGAGCACGAGTTCGAGGGAGTCAGGGCAGCTTTCGTACACTATGCGCTGGGCGACTCCGGGAAGCAGGTGAAGCTGGATATCGCCGAGAAGATAACCGCCGACCTCGACGGTCTCATCGGCCGCCATTCCTCGCTGATGGTCTTCCACGGCCACCGGCACAAAGCCTCTGACGTGAAGGGCAAGGTCCGCTACGTCAACCCCGGCTCGCTGGGCTGCTGGCACAAGCCGGCCGCGCGCTACGCCATAGTCCGCTTCCACAAGGGCAAGGCCTCCATACAGCATAAGGCCGTACCTTACGACCGGGACGAGCTCCTTAAAGGCTTCGCCGCCTGCGGCATGCCCGACTCGGAAAAGATACTGGGTTCATATTTCGCTTCCTGACCCCGCATAAATGAAAAAGGCCCGGCTTTCGGCCGGGCCTTTTTTATTTTCAGTTCCTCTATCAGAAGGGGAACTTGAAGCTGAGCTGGTAATGCAGGTTGTCCAGCTCGGTGTAGCCGGTGGTCAGCTTGTATTCCGTGGTCTGCTTCGCCGCTTCCAGAGTGATGGTCACTTTCTCATAGGCCAGGTAGCTGGCGTTGGCGAGCATGGTGGTGTTCCTGGTCTTGGCCGTGGCCGAGGCAGCTATCCGGGAATCGGACGGGTTGTCCACGCCGTAGGCCAGGTTATAGGAGAACTTGCAGGCAGGCCTCTTTATCGCCAGGTTGGCGAAGCCGCCCGAGGCCTTCACCTCGTCGCCGCCGTAGCCCATGTTCCCTATGCCGCCCAGGAAGTCGGCCAGGTTCTGGCCGGTCCAGACCTGGCCGTTTAGCGTCAGCATGTCAGTGAGGGGGATGTTGTAGCCGAGGTCGGCCAGCATCACCTCGCCGGTGGCCAGCGTCGTGGTGTTGCGCCACTTGCCGTAGGCGCCCATCAGCGTGAACTTCGCTTTGCCCACCTTTACCTGGGCCTGGGCCTGGAACTGGGGCATGCCCGAGGCGGTGCCCTCCGAGTCCGTCAGCTTGGTGGTGGGGCGGACGGCGGCGGCCGCGAAGGTCATGCTGTCGCCGGCCCTGTAGGAGGCGCGCAGCTGGGGGGCGCGGGACCAGAGCACGCCGCTATAGCCCAGGGCGAACTCGTTATTGGTGCCGGAGAACTCCAGCGGGGTCAGGTGCCAGGTCTGGCCTGCCAGTATGTCCCATTTTCCGGCTTTCATGTTGACCCAGGCGTGGCGTATGCGCAGGTCG
Organism: Elusimicrobiota bacterium; assembly: GCA_003500765.1. Lineage (GTDB taxonomy): Bacteria > Elusimicrobiota > Elusimicrobia > Elusimicrobiales > UBA9959 > UBA2231. The sequence goes on from DNQL01000228.1 coordinate 4,136, forward strand.
GCGGTGGAGCCGCCGGCGCTGGTGGTCTCGACGTTCTCGCTCAGGCCCAGGAAGTCGGTCTCGATCTTGGCCGACACCTTGTCCCCGTCGGTTATGTCCAGTCCGAAGCGGGTGCCGCGGGCGCTGGAGCGGTAGTCCCTGTCCAGGTTGCGCTCGGTGGCGACGTACTTCATGTAGTCGTCGGCGGCGACGCCGTGCTTGTCGTAGATGAAATCGCTCTTGATATGGCCGTAGAACTTGACCGAGTACTTCGAGGTGGCCGACTCCTGCGCCGCGGCGCCGGTGACGCAGCAGAGCGCCAGGGCCGCGGAAATGATCGCTTTGTTCATGTGTTATGCTCCTTATAAAAGGGGTTTTTCCCCGTAACAACCGATACGATGATACAACTTTGGCGCCGCCGCCGACAACATCGTTACTCGAGGTAATATTCCAGCGTGGAGACGACGCGCACCTTCTTCTCCTTCTGCTGGCTCTCCTGCGCGTCGGGCGTCTGGTAAAGCGGCAGTATGCTGAACTGCCCCTGCGAGGCGGATTTTATCTCGCCGACCCTGGAGCCCGAATTTCGCGCGAACTCCTCGGCCGCCTCCTTGGCGCTGGCCGTGGCTTCCTTTATCATCTCGGGCTTCACGTCGTTTAGCCTGGTGAAGAGGTACGAGACCGAAGGGGGATAGGCCTCGCCGTCGAAGATGACGCCTTTCTTGAGCAGTTCTTCCGTCTTGCCGACCAGCTTCTCTATCGCGTCCACCTTGCCGGTGCGCACGGTTATCGTCTGCTTGAGTATGTAGCGGTTGTCGGCCCCTATCTTGTCCGAGCGGTAGGGATTGGCCATCAGGTCGTTGGTCTCCAGGCGGCCGGTCATGATCTCGCCCTCCTCCATGCCGCCGTCGGCCAGGAATTTCACCGCCGCTTTCTGGTCGGCCTGCAGCCTGGTGCGCAGCGACTCCAGGTTGCCGCCGGTGCGTATTATGCGCAGGTTCCAGACTGCCATGTCCGCCTTCACCTCGCGTTCGGCCAGGCCTTTCACCGTCACCGTCCGGTCGAAAGCTTTCGCTTTGTAGTAATACCTGCCCGGGAGAAAACCTCCCAGCGCCAGGCCCAGCGCTATGATGCCGGCTATCGCCAGCCTGTTCCTTTTCTCGGGATCGGATTCCATCGTCATTTTTCCTCCTTGACTGCGCCGCGGTCGGGTATCGAAAAGCTGAAAACGGAGCCTTTGCCCGGTTCGGAATCGAACCAGATCTCCCCGCCGTAAGTCTCAACTATCTTCCTGCAGGCGGCCAGGCCTATGCCGGCCCCGTCCACGGCCGCGCCGTGCAGCCTGCCGAAAAGCTTGAACAGTTTGGGGGCGTATTTAGGGTCTATGCCCTGCCCGTTGTCGGCCACGCTGAAGACCCAGCCGCCGCGGCCGCGCTCGGCCGAGACCCGCACCAGCGGGGCTTCCCCGTCGCGGAACTTGAGCGCGTTGCTGATCAGGTTCTGGAACAGCCGCTCTATGTGCAGCCTGTCGGCTTTTATCGACGGCAGCGGGCCGCGCTCTATGGCGGCCCCGGCCGACTTCACCGAACTCTCCATCAGCCGTATCACCGAGTCCAGGGCCTGGCCCGCGTCCACGTCCTCCAGCCGGAGGGGGGCGTTTATCCGGGAATAGTCCAGCAGGTCGCGCACCATGTTCCTCATCCGTTTGATCGCGCCGGTGATGAAGTCGATGTTGCGGCCGGCGTCGGGCCCCAGCTGCTCCCGGTACTTCGCCTCCAGCATCTGTATATAGTTGGTTATCGTGCGCAGCGGTTCCTGCAGGTCGTGCGAGGCGACGAAGGCGAAGCGCTGCAGCTCCTCGTTGGAGCGGGCCAGCTCGGCCTCGTATTTCTTGCGCAGGGTTATGTCGCGTATTATCACGGCCGTCCCCGCCCGGTTCCCGTTATTGTCCCGCATCCAGGCCGCCGAGACCAGCGCCGGGACGCGCGTTTCCCCGGCCAGCAGTACGGTCTCGCGGTCCCTGACCTCCCCGCGTTCTTCCAGCTCTTTCAGCCAGCCCCGGTATTCCGGCTTCTCCGGGGCGAACAGCTCCGCGGCCGGCCTGCCTTCCAGCTCCCGTTCCGTTCTCCCTAGAGCCGACTGAGCCGCCTTATTCGCACGGGTTATGAGCCCGGCCGTGTCCGTAACCACCAGTATCTCGGTTATATTGTCGATTATGGCGTCGAGGTAGTTGCGTGACACTATGGTGCCGGCCAGCGTCCGGCTCATCTCGTTGAAGGCGGCCGCCAGTTCGCCGAACTCGTCGCGGGACGGCACCGGTATCAGCGCGCCGTAGTCGCCGCGGCTTATCAGCCGCGTGCCTTCCGTCAGCAGCCTGACCGGGCGCAGCGCCATCCCGGTCAGCAGGAAAGCGGCCAGCAGTATGGCGGAATAAACGGCCGCCACTATGAGGAATATCTTCCGGGAGATGTAGCTCTCAGTCCGGACCATGTCCGCCAGCGGGAGCGAGATCAGCAGCGTTCCCGTCCTCCGCCCTTCCCGTTCCCCGCCCAGCGTCAGCTCTTCCGGCGACTCGGCCCCCGGCTCCCGCAGGGGGACGAAGACGTGCAGCATGCCGTAGGGGGAGCGCGCCGCGGCGTAATAGCCGTCGGGCGCGGGCTCGGCCTGCCCGGAGATAACGGAGAGATGCTTGCCCTTCCAGGCCACGTCGGTATGCGCCAGGATGTTCCCGTCCGTGTCCGCCAGCGCGGTGTGGGAGGCGTTGAGCGCGCGCATGAGGCTGTAGAGGGCCGGCAGCAGCTTTTCCTCGTCCTTCGACGCCAGGGCGGCGCCGTGAGT
>DNQL01000201.1 GCA_003500765.1 Elusimicrobiota bacterium
GTGGCCGCCGCCGCGCTGGCTCGGGCGACGCAACCCCCGGCTTTTAAATTGCGCCGCGCCGCACTCCGCGACAGCCGGGCGATCTTCGAACTTTCTAATTCCCCGGCGGTGCGGGCTAACTCTATAAATACCGGGAAGATAGACTGGGCGGGCCACAAACGCTGGTTCGCCGGTAAGCTGAAAAATCCCGGCCACCTTTTTTTGGTGGCCGAGGCCGGCGGGAAATTCGCGGGGCAGCTACGCTACGAGGTTGAGGGTGAAGAAGCGCTGGTAAGCGTGAGCATACCGGAGAGTTTTCGCGGGCGCGGACTGGCCGCGCCGCTGCTGGCCGCCGGCCGCCGGAAATTGTTTGTCGTCTTCCCGGAAGTGAAAAAGATAAACGCCTACATACGCCACGCAAACAAACCATCGGCGAGGGCTTTTGAAAAGGCCGGTTACAAGTTCGAGACAACGGTTTTAATGAATAGGGTCAGGTTGGGGAAGTATGCCGCGAAAAGAAAATAAACCGGCGCTGAAGATAGGCGGCCGGACCGTAGGGGGGAATGCCCCGGCGTTCATCATCGCCGAACTGTCGGCCAACCACGGACAAAAGCTGGAGACCGCGCTGAAGTCCGTGCGCGCCGCCGCTAAGGCTGGCGCCGACGCCATCAAACTGCAGACTTATACCGCCGACACGCTTACCATAGATTCGGACAAGAAATATTTTAGGATCAATCAGGGAACGCTGTGGGACGGCCGTACGCTTTACGACCTCTACAAGGAGGCTTATACTCCCTGGGACTGGCATTATAAGCTGAAGAAGGCCGCGGTCGACGAGGGGCTGGTGTTCTTCTCCACGCCTTTCGACCGGACGGCGGCGGATTTCCTGGAGGAATTGGGCGTCCCGGCTTACAAGATTGCTTCTTTTGAACTGACCGATCTGCCGCTGGTAGAGTATGTCGCGGCCAAGGGCAAGCCCGTCATCATCTCCGCCGGCATCTCCACTCTGCCGGAAATCGCTGGGGCCGTGGCGGCCTGCCGGAAGGTGAAGAACGGGCGCGTGGCCCTGCTGAAGTGTACCTCGTCATACCCTGCTCCTTACGGTGAAATGAATCTGCTCACCATGCCGGACCTGGGGGCGCGCTTCGGATGCGTGGCCGGGCTGTCTGATCATTCCGAGGGTATAACCGCTCCGGTGGCCGCCGCGGCGCTAGGCGCGAAAATCATAGAAAAACATTTTATCCTGGATCGCAAACTGGGCGGGCCCGACGCCGCCTTTTCGCTGGAGGCGGGGGGCTTCGCCGCGATGGTGAAGGCCGTGCGCCAGGCGGAGGCAAGCCTAGGGAAAGTTACTTATAAATTGTCCGTTGCATCCAGGCGCAGCCGTAAATTTTCGCGTTCCCTCTTTGCTGTTGCCGATATCCGCAAGGGCGAAGCGTTTACGGAAGTTAATGTGCGCTCTATACGGCCCGCCGACGGTCTGCCGCCCAAGCATTTGCCTGAAATACTGGGCAGGCGTGCGGCGGACGATATTGAGAGAGGAACCCCCCTGAAATGGGCTCATCTGAAAAAATAAAAAAACTGGCCCTCGGCACGGCGCAGTTCGGCCTGGACTACGGCGTCTCCAACAAACGGGGACTGGTGCCCGCCCCTGAGGTGCTGGACATTTTAAAGCTGGCCGCGGCCGCCGGCGTGGACATGCTGGACACGGCGCAGGCCTACGGGACCAGCGAGGCCGTGATAGGTGGCTGCCTGAAGGCCTGCGGGGCGCGGTTCAAAGTGGTCACCAAGCTTAAGGATGTGCCCGCAGCCGGGACGGAAGCCAGCCTGCGTGGATCATTGGGGCGCACCACCGCCGCCGGGTTTTACGGTGTGTTGCTGCACTCCTACGAAGAGTTTGCCGCAAACCCGGCCGGCTACGCCGCCCTGCTGAAGGCTCGGGACCTTGGGCTGACCGGGAAAACAGGCTTCTCGCTGTACCACCCGGAGCAGGCAGAGGCGCTGCTGGCGGGGAAAGTTGATTTTAATTTAGTGCAGGTCCCTTACAGCCTGCTGGACAGGCGCTTCGAGAGCGTCTTCCCGGAGCTGAAGGCCGCCGGCGTGGAGATACACGTGCGCTCGGTGTTCCTGCAGGGCCTGCTACTGATGGAGCCGGCCTCCATACCGGCCGGCCTGAAGCGGGCCGCGCCCAAGGTGGAGGCTATACAACGCTACGCCCGGGGCAAAGGCTGGACCCCTCCCGCCGTCTGCGCCGGGTTCGCGCTGGCCACCCCGCTGGTGGACAGGGTGGTGATAGGGGTGGACGACTTGGGCGCGCTGGCGGCCAACCTGGACGGTCTGCGGGCCCTCCCTGAGGGCACGCTACCCGGGTTAGAGGCCTCGCTGGGCGGCCTGGCCGAAACCGACGAAGATCTGATACTGCCGCAGAATTGGAAGCAATAGAGAGGATCCCATGATAACCGACTTTGAGAAGTCCGACAAGATGATGGCGCGCGCCCAGGAACTCATCCCGGGCGGCGGACATACCTACAGCAAGGGCCTGGACCAGTCTCCCAAGTTGGGCCCGAAGTTGATAGAACGCGGCAAAGGTTGCTATGTCTGGGACGTGGACGGTAATAAGTACCTGGACTGGGCCATGGGCCTGACCTCGGTGAACCTAGGGCACGCCTATAAGCCGGTACTTGACGCGGTGCGCGCCGAGCTACTGAAAGGCAGCAACTTCCAGTGTCCCTCCCCGGTGGAGAGCGAGCTGGCGGAATACTTCATCAGCCAGGTGCCGGGCGCCGAGATGGTGAAGTTTGCCAAGAACGGTTCCACGGTGACCACGGCCGCGCTGAAGCTGGCGCGCGCCTATACCGGCCGCAAGTACGTGGCCTTCTGCTCCGACCACGGGTTCTTTTCCTACGACGACTGGTACATAGGCAAGAAGCCTAATAACGCCGGCGTGCCGCAGGAGATAACGGACCTGTCTCTCACCTTCCGTTATAACGACATCAAGTCGGCGGAGGAACTGTTCGCCAAGTACCCTGGGCAGATAGCCGGGCTGATACTGGAGCCGATGGAGTTCGACTACCCGCAGGATAACTTTCTCCAGAAGTTGCGGGACCTCTGCAAGAAGAACGGTACGGTGTTCATCCTCGACGAGATGATCACCGGGTTCCGGCTGGGCTACCCGGGCGCGCACTCCGCGCTGGGCGTGCAGGCAGACCTGACCACCTGGGGCAAGGGAGTGGCCAACGGCTTTTCGTGCTGCATGCTGGCCGGCAGGAAAGAGATCATGAACCTGGGCGGCATCAACCACGACAAGGAGCGCGTGTTCCTGATCTCCACCACGCACGGTGCCGAGACGCATTCCCTGGCGGCCGCGATGGCCACCATCAAGGCCGTGAAAGAGCACAACCTCGTCGAACGTAACATTAAGATGGGCGAGGCGTTGCGCCAGGGGCTGCAGGACGGCCTAAAGGCCGCCGGCCTTTCCGAATATATTACCGTGAAGGGGCACCCGTGCTGGCTGCTGCTGCAGTTTCGCGACGCGAAGAAGGAACCCAGCGACGGATTCAAGACGCTGGTGATGCAGGAGGCGGTGAAGCATGGCCTCCTATTCCGCGGGACCTTCGTGTTCTCGCTGGCCCACGGCGACAAAGAACTGCAGAAGACCATCCGAATCTTCCGCAAGATCTTTAAGACCTACAAGGCGGCCATAAAGGCCGGCGGCTACTCCGCTTTTCTCGTGGGGGAGCCCGTGAAGCCGGTCTTTAGGAAGTTCAACTGAATTGATGGGTTCCGTTAAACTTTTCTGATCTCCATAGGTCTTTTTTTGGGGGGGGATTGCTTAATCTCGCATTTGTAATTTTGGTTCTCATCCTTTTTTGCCTGCTTACCTGGCGTCATCCTGTGGCGGCGCTGGCTTTTTGCTTTATTTTTTTTGTTATGTTCTGGCAGCTTGTCTCAGTTTCTTTTCTTGAAGCAGGCGCTTACACCCCCGAATTGATGGTGTGGACTTATACTACCGGCGCCGCTTCCCGTTTGTCGGTTGCGCTTTTTTTTCTCTTAACGGGTGGTTGGGTCGGGTTCCGGCTTTTTTTTAATGGACCGAAAGAAAAGTTTAAAGGTGTATATCCGGAATGGACCTTGGTTCTGTCTATTTTAATCCTAATAATATCCTCGACCGTGCTTTTTTTCTATGCCCCTTCGGATTTGTCTATGTGGCGAGCTACGTTTCTGGCGGAAAACCAATCTGCCCTTAGGGATGTCCTGTTGAAGTATCTCCCCCTGTTATCCTTTTTGGGGGGGGTATCGTCCGTTTCTTCGGTTCAACCAACCCTGAGATTGTCCGGCTATATTTCGATGTGTTATCTTTTGTCCGTTCTTGTTCTATACGGGCATAAATTTAGCGGTTTAGTGTCCGTCTTGTTCCCGTTTCTTTTGGGGACCGGGTTTTCTCTTTACTATCTTTTAAAAGACACACATCTAGTGCGTGAAACCTTGAAGCGAGTTTTTTTTCTTCTGATTTTTTCCGGGCTAATGATGGTGCGTGGGTTTTTTCTATATCTGGCCGCGCATTATCAAGAGGCATCGAGCCCCGGGGTTTTGAGTAAGTCTGAAATCGCGCATTCTCTGACATCTTATCTGACCGAGCGTATTCTTTTGCTTCAGGGCGCCATGTGGTGGGTGGTTGATCGCTCTATCGTTAAGGACGCCAACTCATATTCATGGACAAAGGTTTGGAATTATAGCTTTACGTGTACTTCTGACAGGCCCTTTAACTCGTTTTTAACTGAGAAGTACGCGGGGGCGGACCGCTTGAGGTATCTTCGTGAAAGGCGGGTGTATTTTGAGGGGACGTCTCCGGCTATATATTATGAACTGTTGGGCCCTGCTGGCCCGGTCCTTTCCTTTTTTGTCTTTGGCTTCGTGTATTCGTGTTTCGTGGTCTATCTAGTGAGGAGGCTCACTACGGGGAACCTTGTTCATGTCGCTCTTATATTTATTACATTGATGCCCATAGACTGCGGTGGTCGGGAGAGTCTAGACC
>DNQL01000047.1 GCA_003500765.1 Elusimicrobiota bacterium
GGGGCGGTGGTCCATGCCTGCGGCCTGGCGATAGGGGGGCGGGCCCATGTCTTTATCGGCCGCTCCGGGGCCGGCAAGTCCACGCTGGCGCGTCTGGCCGCGGCGGCCGGCGTAGAGGTCATAAGCGATGAAATAGTGCCGCTGCGGCGGGAGAGGGGCCGGTTTTTCTCGTACGGCTCGCCGTTCTGGGGCGAGATGCGCTCGGCCGGCCGGCCGCTGCGGCTGCCGCTGGCCGGGATATACTCCCTGCGCAAATCCCGTTCCAATTCCCTCGGCCCCGGGGCTCCCTGCGGTTTCGTCCCGCTGTTCCTGCGCTGCTGCCTCAACTTTTCAAAAGAGCCGGCCGCCGCGGCCGGGCTGCTGGAGACCGTCGCCCGGGCCGGGCGGTTCTATAAGGGGGAATTGTTCTTCTCCAAAAAAGACTCCTCGTTCCTCGCCCTGCTCAAATGATTTATAATCAAGGTATGGGATACAAGCCTAAAAAGGGCCTGGCGCACAGGGAGATAGACGGGTCCGTTTACATAGTGGACGCCGCGGGCTCCCGCCTTCACCGGCTCAACGGGACTGGCTCTTTTATCTGGAAGAACCTGGCCTCCGGCAAAACGCCGGGGAGCATAGCCGCCGCCCTGAGAAAAGAGTTCGAAGTGAGCGGGGAAGAGGCGTCCGCCGACACGGAGGATTTCATCCGGGAACTTGAAAAAGCCGGATTGGTGGAAGAGAAATGAAAAAAAAGAAAAAATATTCGAAGCCGGAGATGAAGACCGAGAAGGTCTTCGAGACCGCCGCGCTCGCCTGCGCCAAATGCCAGACCGGCCCGACCGGCCAGGTGTCCTGTAAGTCTCTGAGGAGATGGTCCTGAAGGCTTTCCGTCTTGAAGGCAGCAGTATGCGGCCTCTTTTCCGCGCGGGCGACACCGCGCTGGTCGCTCCTTCCCGGCTGGGACGGGGGGATTGCGCCGTATACCGGGCCGGCGGCCGCGCGCTGCTTCACCGCGTCGCCGGCTTCGCCGGCGACCGGGTGGTCCTGCGCGACGACGGCTGGGAGCTGCCGCCGCACGCCGTGCATCCGCGGCATATACTCGGCCGCGTGGTTTCACGCAACCCTCTCAAAAGCGGCCTGCCGGGATACGCCTGGTTCCTCGCCCGCGGCTTGTTGAAATGGCTCAGAAAGAATCCCTCCTCGCGGAACTGAACCGCGCCTCGCTGGAAAAGAACATCCCGCTGACCGCGGTCATAGAGCTGACCCGGCGCTGCCCCCTGTCCTGCGTCCACTGCTATCTGCCCGAGACCCGCGGCCGCGCCAGGCCCGGCCGGGAACTTTCCGCGCGGCAATGGCGCGGGATATTCCGGGAGCTGGCCGGGCTGGGGTGCATGAACCTGGTCCTGACCGGCGGCGAACCGCTGCTGCGCCCGGACCTGCCGGAGACCGTTTCGGCGGCTTCGGCGCTCGGCTTCGGCGTGACGGTTTTCACGACCGGCCTGCCCGCTTCCGCCGCCGGGCTCCGAGCGCTCAAAAAAGCCGGCGTCGCTTCTTTCGAGCTGAGCCTGTACGGCCGCCCGGCCGTTCATGACAGCATCACCGGCCTAGAGGGCTCGCAGGCCCGGACCCTGGCGGCGGCCCGACTGATGAAAAAAACGGGTTTCAAGGTGAAAATAAAATCCCCGCTGATGACCCTCAACTCCGGCGAGGCCCGTTATATAGCCGGAACGGCGCGGAGGGAGGGTTTTGAATACTCTTTCGATATCGCCCTGGCGCCGGGCAACGACGGCGACAGGTCGGCGCTGGGGATGAAACTGTCCGCCGCGCGTCTTGAAAAGCTGCTTAAACTGCCCTCGCTGCGGCCGGAGCCGAACCCGGAAGGGGCGGCGGGAGATTTTATCTGCGGCGCCGGCCGCAATACCGTCGCTTTCGCCCCGGACGGCACGGTCTATCCCTGCCTGCAGCTGCCCATAGCCCTGGGCAAAGCCGGCAGAACCCCGCTGGCCCGGATCTGGAAAAATTCGGGCTGGCTGCGCTGGTGGCGCTCCCGGCGCCGCCGGCATATAAAACGCTGCCGCTCCTGCCGGCTTTGGGATATCTGTTCCCGTTGCCCCGGCCTGGCTCTTCTGGAGGACGGCGGCCTTATGGGGCCTTCCTCCCAGGCCTGCCGGGCCGCGGGATCGCTTAAAAAAGGCTATTGACAGCGGCCGGGGGCCTGCTATACTATTATTGATATTAGTGGACGGCGCCCGCCGGGGGCGCTCTATTTTTGTCCGCGCATCGGACACAATATACCCAATGAGAGATCTATGCCCGTCAAAATGAACCGCACCCTCGCTTACGGCCTTTCCTGCCTCGACTACCTGGGGCAGAATAACGGCGGACAATGGAACCAGGTCTGTGATATCTGCCGCTACCAGGGCCTGCCGGTGGCCTATTGCAATAAGGTCCTTCAGGCGCTGGTCCACGCCGGACTGGTAGAGTCGCAGAAAGGCAAGGGTTATCGCCTGAATAAAGAACTCGACGATATCAGCGTCTGGGACCTTATGGAGGCTTTCACTCTCAACGGCGCGCCGAAAGCGGAGAAGGCGGAGTCCGCGGGCAAGCTTTACCGCAAGCTGAAGGAGAGGGTGGACCATTGGCTGGTCGGGCTTACCGTCAGGGACATAGTCGAAATGGTGAAGGAAGAGGAGCGGGAAGGAGAATAGCCCCATATGCGTACCCCGGAGGCGACAGGAAAAAGGAGCCCGGGCGGCCTGAAAGGCCTGCCGAGGCTGCTCTTTGTCCTTCTCCTGCCCGCCCTGGCGGCGGTGCCGGCGACGCAGTTGCGGGCGCAGACAACGGTGTACCTGGGGGACACCTCCTCTTCGCTGAACCCCGGCGCGGACGACGAGAGGCGGCTGAACCGCCTGCCCGGCGCCGCCGCGGTCACCTATACCTGGAATATCATCTCGGGCCCGGTCACGCCGCCCGATCCGGTCACTCAGATATATCGCACCGTAGGCGGCGCCGGCGTGGTCTGGTATTCCGACCCGCTGGACGCGGTGAGGATAACCGGCGATGTGACTTTCAATGTCTGGACGAGGGAGACCCATAACAGGGCCAGCGCCGGCCTCACCGGCGAACTGCTGCGCGCAGGTCCCGACGGAGGGATCATCTCCGTCATCGCTTCCGTACACGCTCCCGGCGAGATGGGGACTTCCATGTCGGCGCAGAACTGGCTCCGGCTCCCCGCGCCGACGGACCTGGATAACGGCGACAGGCTGGCCCTGCGCCTTTATATAGACGACGCCGGCGGCACGCTGACCAGCGGTTACAGCGTGGAGACCTCGCTGGACGGGCCTTCGGCCGGCGCCGCCGGCGACAGCTGGTTCCGGGTCGCCGAGACGCTCGCTCCCGCCAGGCCCTCCACCGGGGCGATAACCGGCCTCGCGCAGACCCAGTTCACGGCCAACTGGACGCTGGTAGAAGGCGCCACCGGCTACACGCTGGCCGTTTCGCCCAATTCCGGGACTTCGCCTTCGCCGATAGCCGTTTCCCTTAATTCCGCCGACAGCCCCGGCTTCCTTGCCGGGCTGACCTCCAATACCACCTACTATCCTTTCGTCCGCACCCACGGGCCGGGGGCATCCAGTTCGTGGTCGGCCTGGCCCGTGCTGGTAACCCCGGCTTACGCTCCGTCGGCCGCCGGATTTACCGGCGTCTCCTCTTACACCGCCGTTTTTAACTGGGCCGCCAACGGCAATCATTCATCGACGCTTTACCGGGTGCTCGTTTCCACCGCGGCCGACCCGCTGGCGCCTTTCGGGGCCCCGGTGACTTCCTCTTTCACCTACAACACTCACTTCTCCTCCTCGGGGCTGGTGGCCAATACGGCCTATAACTTCCGCGTCGCCGCGGTGGACCATGGCGGAGTCTACACTTCTTATACGTCCATAGCGTCCACGTATACGCTGGCCGCGCCGCCCGCCGCCGGGCCTTTCTCCGGGGTCTCCGGCTCCGGGATCACGGCCTCCTGGACCTCCGGCGGCAATCCCTCCGGCACCCTTTACCGCCTGCTGGTCTCCACGGCGCCGGACCCGTCCGCGCCCGTCGGCGCGCCGGTGACGCAGCATGAGACCTACAACCTTTCGCTGAGCACGGCGGGACTATCCCGCAACACCACCTATTATTTCCGCGCGGCCGCCGTGAACGGCGCCGGCGCCGCCAGCGCTTATTTCACGGCCGTGTCCACCGCCACGCTGGCCGCCGCGCCGGTTTTCTCCGCTTTCAGCGGGGAGGCCCACGATTCGTTGACCTTCGCCTGGACCTCCGGCGGCAACCCGGCCGGCACGCTTTACCGGGTCGTCTCTTCTACGGCGCCGGACCCGCTGGCCCCGGCCGGGGCCCGGGTGGCGTCTTCCGACACTTACAGCCTTTCGCTTTCTTCCGCCGGCCTGGCGCCCGACACCCGTTATTATTTCCGCGCGGCGGCGGTGAACCGCAACGGCGTGGCCACGGCGTACACGGCGTCCGAGGGGCGCGCAACGCTGCTGGAATTCGCGCCGGCCTCGCCCGGTTTCGTGTCCACGGCCGAGACTTCGCTGCAGTTCGGTTTCCTGGCCAATGGCAACCCGGCCGGCACGCTTTACCGGGTCGTCTCTTCTACGGCGCCGGACCCGCTGGCTCCGGCCGGGGCCGCGGTCGCGTCCTCGGACACTTATAACGCGGGGCTGAACGCCGCCGGGCTGGCGCCCAATACCACCTATTATTTCAGGGCGGCCGGAGTGAACAAGGACGGGGTCCTTACCGCCTACACCCTGGCCGCCGGTACTTCCACGCTGGCGGCGGCGCCTTCGGGCCTGCAGTTCACCAGCATCAGCACGGGCGCGATACGCCTGGGGTGGGCGGCCGGCGGCGGCAGCGGTACGCTTTACCGCGTCCTCGTCTCCACCGCCTCCGACCCGCTCTTCCCGGGCGGTGCCGCTTTGACCAGCTCCGACACCTACAACCTCTATCTTTCTACCGCCGGCCTGGAGCATACGACGGAGTATTTCTTCAGGGCGCTGGCGGTCAATAATAACGGCGTCGCCACGGCGTTGTCCGGCATAGTCTCCACCACCACGCTGGCGCCCGGCACGCTGCCCGCCCCGCTGGCCGGCCCGCTGACGCCGCATATCTCCTCCATGACCGCCTCCTGGTCGCTGGTAGCGGCGGCCACCGGCTATACGCTGGCGGCCTCGCTCTATCCCGACGACCCGCCCGTCGAGGTCGCCGCGTCCAGCGCTGTAGCCGTTCAGACCTCGGCGCAGGTGGAAGGACTTTCCCCGGACGAGGTTTATTACCTGTTCGTCCGGGCCGACGGGGACGGAGTGGTCAGTTCCTGGAGCAGGTACGACCCCGCTGCCACGCTGCTGCAGTATGCGCCGGTCTTCGGTTCTTTCGGGACGATAACAGCCGGTTCCGTTGACCTGTCCTGGTCCGGCGGGGGAAATCCCGGGGGCACGCTTTACCGGGTGCTGTCCTCCACGGCGCCCGACCCGCTGGCGCCCGGCGGCGCGGCGGTCGTATCTTCCGACACCTATAATCTCTCGCTGTCCTCCTCGCCGCTGGCGGCCAATGCCGCCTATTATTTCAGGATAGCCGGCGTGAACAAGGACGGAGCGCCCACGGCCTATACGGCGGCGCGCGGCACCTCGACGCTGGCGCAGCAGCCGGTCTTTTCGGGCTTCTCCGGCACAGGTACCTCGGCCATGACCTATGCCTGGACGGCCGCCGGCAACCCGGCCGGCACGCTATACAGGGTGCTCTCGTCCGCGGCGCCGGACCCGCTGAACCCCGGCGGCGCGCCGGCGGCCTCCTCGGATACGTACAGCCTTTCGCTGTCCACTTCCGGCCTGGCGCCCAATACCAGCTATTATTTCCGCGCGGCCGCGGTCAATAACGACGGGGTCATTACCGGCTGGACCGACGCGCTGGCCAACGCCACGCTGCCCGAGGACGCGGCTTTCGCGGGTATAGGGGAGGTCGGCGAGGACTACGCGGATTTCATGTGGTCCGGCGGGAATAATCCGGCCGGCACCCTCTACCGCGTCCTGTCTTCGCCCGCCCCCGACCCGCTGAACCCGGGAACGGAGCCCGTCGTTTCGTCCGACACGTACAACCTCTATCTCAGTTCATCGGGGCTGGCGCTGGACACGCCTTATTATTTCACCGTGGCCGCGCTGGGCCGCGACGGCCAGCCGGGCGCCTACACCGCTACCGAAAGGGCCCGTACTCTGGTGCGGCAGCCCGTCTTCTCCCACTTCGGGACGGTCGCGGCGGCTTCCGTACGGGCCGACTGGTCCGGCAACGGCAATCCCTCCGGCACGCTTTACCGCGTTGCCGTCTCCACCGCCGCCGACCCGCTCGCGCCTTCCGGGGCGGCGGCCACGCTGCTGGATTCCTACGCCCTCTACGGC
>DNQL01000117.1 GCA_003500765.1 Elusimicrobiota bacterium
GCCCCCGCCCAGCCCGGCCGCCCCGGCGCCGCCCATTCCGGAACCGAAGCCCTGTCCTCCGGCAAAACCCGGCTCGCCTGAATAGCCGCCCGGCTCACCGCGGCCATTGGCGTTGAGATGGCCGTGTATGGTCACCGTAGAGGCGTAGATGAAAAGCCCCGTACCCTGTCCGACGAAAACGGTGACGCCGGCGGGGATAGTGAAGTTCCCCACGCTGGTGTAGGTGCCGCTCAGAGTGTCGTAATTGGCCGGCGTCAGGTCGGCGCCGCCCAGGTCTAAGGCGGCGGCCGGTGACGGGGCCATGAAAGCGAGGGCGGCCAGCAGCGCTATCCCGTTCATTTTCTCCCCCTCGCGGCCGCGTCTATCTTTTCCCTGAGTTTCAGCGCGCTGTCATTGAGCGGGTCCGCGTCCAGTATCTCTTTGACGCGGGCGCGCGCGCCGGCGTAATCGCCCTTGAGGTAAGAATCCACGGCCATGTAATAGAGTTTCTCCAGCGCCTTGCGCTGGGCTTCGGTTATCGACGGGGCCAGCGCGGCGCGGCATATGCGCTTTCGCTCCAACGCCTCTTTATTCCCGGGATTGTCGGACAGCACGGACTCTATGACTTCGAGAGCCTTGGCGTAAGCGCCGGAGTCGCAGAGCTCGGCCGCGCGCCCCAGCCGCTTCTCGAGCGACAGCGCCAGGCCGCGCTCGGCTATGGAGACAACGCTCTTCGCCTGCGCGTCGCCGGGCAGGACCTGCAGCGCCTTTCTGGCCCTGGCGGCGGCCTGCGCGTATTTCTCGGCCTTGAGCAGCGCGGAAGCCTCTTCTATGAGCGCGTAGGCCTTGCGCTTGGCCTCCTCCGCCTTTTCGCGCAGCAGCAGGTCTTTCTGGCCGCGGTCCAGCCGCTGGTCTATCTCGGCGATATAGCCGGAGGCCTCGGCGTTGCCGGGGTCCAGCGACAGCACGCCGGCCCAGTACTCGCGGCTGGCGACGAAATCTCCCTTGGAGTAATACTGTTCGGCCAGCGCCCGCGTCCTTTCTATGACCTGGCCGTTGATCTTATCGTCCAGCTCCGCGCGGTATTTTTCCAGACGGGAGGCGATGCCCTCGTTGGCCGGGTCCCAGAGCAGGGCCGTTTCCAGGGTCTTGATGGCCTTGGTCACGTCGCCGGCTTTATGCTGCATATCGGCCTGCTGCAGGTAGGCCCCCGCCAGCCTGGCCGCGTCCTGGCGCTCGAAGCGCCCTATGCCGCGCTTGATGTAGTCCTCCAGCTCGTCCATGGTTATGCCGAAACGGACGCCGAGGTTTATGGTGTGGACCGGGTCGAAATCATTGAGAAAAACCGCGTAATCGAGCGAATAATTGCCTGACTTAAGGCCCGCGCCGCTGGCAAACCCGTCCGGGCCGGCGGAAAAGCGCAGAAAAGCCGCCCCTTTATAAGCCAGCTCGGCGCCGGCCGAGATGTCCGCCCCGCTGCGCTCATATTTCTCCAGGCCCAGGCCGGCCGAATAGTCCAGGTCGGCCGCGAGACGGCCGGAATAGGCCGCCGCGTAGTTTATGCCGGAAGGATAGGTTATCTCCCTTGAAAGCACCGCAAAGGACGGCCTGGCGAGGTTTTTTAGCGTCATGGCGAAGGTGAGACCCCGCCAGGGACCGGCCGTTACGCCGGCATCGGCGCCCCAGCCCCCGCCGGAACTGTCATCCACGAACTGCCGCACCGTTTTAAGCGTCAGTCCCGCGGCGGCGTCGAGGCCGGCGAAGCGGAAACCGCGGCCGGCCGAGGCCATAAAGGCCTCGCTGCCTACCGAAAAGCCCTGAGGGGCGTCGAAAGGCCCCGTGCGGCGCTCATAGCCGCCGCCGGCCTGCCTTACATAGGCCCCGGCCAGGCCTATGCCGCGCCAGGCGGGATAGGCGAAACTCATGAATGAATGGCCGGTATCTTCCAGCAGCCAGGATTGGGCAAAGGAAAGTTCCGGTTTTCTGATCGCTCCCAGGCCGGCCGGGTTCCAGAAAGCGGCGTCGGCGCCGGATACCAGGGCCGGATAGACCCCTCCCAGGGCGGCTCCCCTGGCCCCGGCAGGCTGGAGCAGGAAAGACCCCGGCAGGCCGGCGTCCTGTGAGGCGCCGACTGGCGGGGTAAGGGCGGCAAGCAGCGCCGCGGCCATTGCAAAAGGCCGGAATACGGGCATAAGGACTAATATATTACATTAATTGGATAAAAATTTGACTAAAATTTGACGCCCCTGGGCCTTGCCGGAAAGGGTTATGCCTGCTATGCTATTGGTGTACGATAATAGCACTCCCGCTCGCCGAAAGGCCGGGAACGCAAAGCTGCGGGGCTAATGAGACCAGGTCTCGATGCCGGACGAGCTGCCGAAACCGGGAAGAGAAGCAAGGTCTTTACGCCAGTCGAGCTGCCGAAAAGAGAGTACCGTCACCAGCGGAGGAACGGGCTTTTTCGGCGGCTTTTGTTTTTTCGGGGAGGATATGAAACTTGAACTGACCAGGGCGATGAAGGGAGCGGCGCTTTACGCGGCCGCCCTGCTCTTTTGCGCGGCCCCCCTCGGCGCGCAGTTCCTCCCCACCACACCGCTGCCCCAGGCCCTGATGTCCCATACCGCCCTCACGCTCAACGGCAAGGTTTACGTGGCCGGCGGAGTGTCCGATACCGGCGGCATATATGGAAAGGGCGGATATCTGAACAACGTTTATTACTGCGCGCAGATGAATCCCGACGGGACTCTCGGCGCCTGGCTGGCGGCCAGCCCCATGCCCGAGATGCTGGGCCTCGGCATGCACGCTTCCCTGGCACGCGAAGGCAAGCTCTACGTATTCGGCGGCACCAACCTCTTCGGCCCCAGGAACGTCGTCTATTACTCCTCGCCTAACGAGGACGGAACACTCTCCGCCTGGACGCCGACCACTCCCATGCCGGCCATGCTTACAGCCCACTCCGCCGCCGCCTCGTCCGGCAGGGTGTATGTAACGGGCGGCATACTCAGGAACGTGGGAACCCATTCCGCGGTCTACTCCGCCCCCTTCAACGCCGACGGCACGCTCGGCGCCTGGCGCACCGAAACCGCGCTGCCGACCAGGCTGTTCGGACATCAGTCCATGATCCGCGACGGGCGCCTCCTGATCTTCGGCGGATCGGCGGACAGCACGCTCTATCCCGCCGGCCAGCCCGCCGGGGCTGTCTCCGACAAAGTCCTCTCCGCCGCCATCAACCCCGACGGCACGCTGGGCGCCTGGCAGGAGCTGTCCCCGCTGCCCGAGCCCATGATGCTGCACGCGGCGGCCGCCACCTCCAACAGCGTCTATGTCTTCGGCGGCTTCAACGGCGGGGTGATGAACGCGGTCTATTTCGCCCCCTTCCTCGCCGACGGCACCATCGGCGCCTGGCAGGCGCTGCACGCGCTGCCCAAGAACCTGCTGGCGATGGGCGCTCTCGCCACCGAGGACTATGTCTACACGCTGGGCGGCGGCCTCGCCTACATAGACCAGCCCCAGGCCGACATCTTCTACTCCAAGATCAAGGCGGAGCCCAAGGCCTTCGTAAAGCTCACCCCGACCTCCATCAACAAGGACGCCAACGGCAAGTGGGTCACCGCCGTGATCGGCC
Source organism: Elusimicrobiota bacterium (assembly GCA_003500765.1). Lineage (GTDB taxonomy): Bacteria > Elusimicrobiota > Elusimicrobia > Elusimicrobiales > UBA9959 > UBA2231. The sequence continues at coordinate 3,605 of DNQL01000117.1, forward strand.
TCCCCGAGGCCGACATCAACCTGGTCCTGCCGGAGACTATAAGGATAACGGCCATAAACGGCGAGGCCATAACCCCCATAAACCCAGACCCCAAGTGGACGACCAAGGTCTATACCGGCGACGCCGAAGGCATGGACGGCCTGGCGGGCGTCACCTACGCGATGGTAAAGTTCGAGCGGAAAACCGTCGCGGACGTCATCCCCGAAGGCGAGTTCTCCGCCAGGATAGAGGGCAGGCTCTCCGACGGCCGCGAGTTCTCCGGCGAGAGCATGAACAGGGCCCTGAACAAGCAGGCCCGCTTCGCCTACGAGCTGCAGGCGCGCGAGGGCGAGCGCGTCGGCCCCGGCGGCGTGAAGGTGCATCTGCCCAAGGGATCTTTCAAGGGCAATCCTGAACTGCTGCTGACGGCCGCCCCCGAAGAAGAGTCCGCCGTCACGAAGACCGAGAAAGAGAAGCGCGATAACGGCATGCNNGGCATGGCCGCCGCCGGCCGGGCCTTCGAGTTCGGTCCGCACGGCATGCAGTTCGGCGCGCCCGTCACCATATCGCTGCCGTACAATAAAGCCGCCGCGGCCGCCGGCAGGGCCCTGGCCGTAGGCTACTGGAACTCCGACAAGGGCGAGTGGGAGCTGCTGGCCTCCGTCGTGGACGAGGAGAACGGCCTCGTCTCGGCCGAGACCACGCACTTCTCCGTCTACCAGGTCATGGCCGCCTCTCCCGCCGACGTGCCCGTCGCCGACGGGGCGCTCGTCTTCGGCGAGGTCTACGCTTTCCCCAACCCCGCGATCGGCAAAAAGCCCGTCATACACGCCGAGGTCCCCTCGGGCGACGGCATGACGGTCAAGGTTTATACCGCGTCCGGCAGGATAGCGGACGAAGGCAGGGTAACCGGGGCTCCCGGACAGGTGGACGACGGCGCCGGGCCTGAAAGCGCGTACGAGTACGAGGTGCGGGAAAATCTTCAGGCCGGCGTCTACTATTTCACCGTGGAGATATCGAAGGGAGCGCAGAAGATAATGAAGTCGGGGAAATTCGCGGTGCTCAGGTAATTTTATGAACAGGGAAGAGGCCAGGAAAACGGACGCTCTCAACAGCCTGATCTGGTGGCTGTCGAGGCCCTATGCCCTGTTCCTGGGGCTGGCCTTCCTGCTCACCCCCTCCTGCACCCTGCTCAACGCGCTCGAGTCGGGCGCCGAATTCCTCAACATAGACCCCTCGGCGCGCTCGGCGGCCATGGGCAACGCGCAGTCGGCGCTGTCGCTGGGCGCGGAATCGGCCTGGTCCAACCCCGCCGGCCTGCTGGGCCTGCGCGGCCGCGAACTGGCTTTCATGAAGGCCGACTGGCCCGAGGACGGCGCCTATAGCGG
>DNQL01000123.1 GCA_003500765.1 Elusimicrobiota bacterium
CCCGCGCCCGCCTGGCTGGCGCGCGACCCGGAGCGGCGCGCCGACATAAGGGACTGGGACCCGGCCGCGCGCTCGGTGCTGGTCTGTCTTTTTCCTTACTGGAACTCTTCGCTAGACAAAGACTTCGCGCCGCTTCAGCCGGAGGACGCGGAGCCTTTTCTCCGTGACGCCGGCCGTAAAAAAATAAATAGCCCTCTGCTGGAGCGTATCAAGGCGTCCGGCGCGAACCCCATGATATCGCGCTACGCTCTTTCCCGCGACTACCACTCTTCGATAAGGGAAGCGCTGGAGTCCGTCCTGTCGCGGGCGGCCGGCGTTTTTCCGGGGCTGGAAGGAAAAATATTCTGCGACACCTCGCAGGTCATGGAGAAGCCGCTGGCCGCGGCCGCGGGCCTGGGCTGGCAGGGGCGGAATACGCTGTTGATCAATTCCCGGCTGGGCAGCTGGTTCTTTATCGGGGGTCTCACTCTTAATTTTGAATTCCCGGCCGATGCGCCGCCGGAATATACCGGCTGCGGCTCCTGCCGGGCCTGCGAGGCCGCCTGTCCGGCGGGCGCGCTGTCCGGCGGGCGGCTGGAAATATCTCGATGCCTGTCGTGGAATAATACGATGGAAACCGCCGGCGGGCCTTTCGCCGGCGAAGGGTCCGGCTGGGGCTACGGCTGCGACGAATGCCAAAAAAAATGCCCCTTCAACGAAGGGGCATCGGGAGCGGTCCCGGGTTTCCTGCGGCCGCTCAGGTCTTAGGCGTCAGCGCGGTCTTTACCGCTTCCATGAAATCGTCCGTGTTGAACGGCTTGGTCATGAAGGCGGCGACCTGCGTGAAGCGCTGGAACATCGTGCGCGAAGGCTCGAGCGCGGAGAGCACTATTATCGGGATGTTCTGCGTCTCGGCGTCCTCGGTGATCTGGTTGGTGAGGGAGTAGCCGTCGATGCCGGGCAACATGACGTCGAGGATGAGCAGCTCTGGCTTGAAGCTCTTGAGCGTGTCCATCACGTCGCGGCCGTTGTCGCAGACCTTAACTTCATGGCCGAGCGACTCCAGCGTGTACTGCACCAGGCTGGATATTTCGGGATCGTCGTCAACCGCAAGTATCTTTGCCATAACCCTCCACTCTTTGTCGGGAAAAAGTTTAACACATAGGGACCGGACGGGTCAATAAAGCAGCCATTTTCCGCGGGTCTTTTCGAACGCGGCTTTTTCCTTGTTGTATTTTTTAATGACCGCGCCGGCGGAACTCCCCTTCTCCAGCGCCGCGCCCAGCAGGCCGCTGCCGGTCATCTTGCGCAGTTCCGCGGGCCTGTAGACGAAGTCGCCGGGGTGGTTTTTCTTAAGGAGAGATGCGGCGTAGACGAATATCTCCAGCGGCTTTATGTCCCTCTTCCTCTTTATCAGTATATCCACCCCGCCGCATTCCTTGCCGGCGTGAACGTCGGAATCCGGGGTCTTGCGCGCGGAGCGGAATTCCACGCCCGGCAGCCCGATATCGTTGAGGTCCGCGGCCAGACGGTCGCCGTCCAGCCAGGGCGCGCCGAACCATGTGAAGGGGGACCCGGTGCCGCGGCCTACGGAGAGGTTAGTGCTCTCGAAGCACCCGATGCCGGGGTAGAGTACCTCCGCCTCCACGCTCCTTATATTGGGCGAGGGATTGGTCCATACCAGGCCGGTTTCGTCGAAGAACATGTCCCGGGTCCAGCCGCTCATTCGTATGACCGTAAGCGGCAGGTCCAGCTTCATCCTGTCCTTGTGGAAGAACGCCATTTCGCCGGGGGTGAAGCCGTGCCGCGTGGGGACGGGGAAATAGGCGGTGAAGGCCTTTATGTCCGGCTCCAGGAGCGGGCCTTCCGTGGCATGTCCGCCTATCGGGTTCGGGCGGTCGAGCACCATGAAGTCCACGCCGGCCTTCGCTGCCTCCTCCATCGCATAGCCCATCGTGGTCAGGTAGGTGTAGAAGCGCGCGCCCACGTCCTGTATGTCGAAAACAAGTATGTCCAGCCCGGCCAGCTGCTCCGGCGCGGGACGCATATTTTTCCCGTAGAGGCTGTAGATGGGGGCCCCGGTGACCGCGTCCGAGGAGTGCGCGATATGGGCGCCGTGGCCCTCGGTGCCCCGGAAGCCGTGCTCCGGGGCGAAGATGGCGGCCAGTTTAACGCCGGCTTCATGCATCAGGTCTGCGGCGTGGCGGCCCTGCAGGTTTATGGCCGTGTGATTGGTGATGAGCCCTACCCGCCTGTTCTGCAGCGCTTTGAACCCGTCCCGTTCCAGGACGTCCAGGCCGCTGAGCGTCATCGTCGCGCAGGAGGCCGGCAGGGCCAGCCCGGCAAGCAGAGCGAGTGCCGCCGCCGCCCTCATTTCTTTTCCTTAAGGACCAGCAGGTGGATGGTGCCGGTGTCCCAGAGCTTGAAGGCGAAGGCCCGGGCCTTCTTGCCGTTGCCCGAGAAGAAGTCTATGCGCCCCGGACCCTTGATGGCGCCGCCGGTGTCCTGGCAGAAAACGAAGCGGGCGTCCTCTTTTTTGCCCTTCATCTCGCCCTCGTCGGTCACGTCGGGGACGGTCGCGCGCATGAAGGCCAGCGTGCCCATCGGGACCAGGTTATTGTCCACCGCCACCGAGCGCCAGCCGACCAGCGGCAGGCCGTAGGTGCCGTCGGGGCCCTCTTCGGGGTCGGTAATGTCCTGCAGCCGGAAGAAGGTATAGCGGCGGTTGGCCGTCATTATCGCCCGTTCTTTATCGGGATTGTTCTTTATGTATTCCTTGCCTTTCTCATGGCTGAGGCCTTCGCGCGTCATGGCGCCGGATTCCACCAGCGCGGTCAGCCAGCCCTTGAACTTCAGGCTGTTAGTGGCCGCGAAAAGGGCCTTTATCTGCTTCCCGTCGGGGTACTGCAGCCGGCCGGACCCTTCTATGTGGAGGTCCATGATGTCGGCGCGGTTGGTGAACCAGGCCAGCTCCAGCCCTTTCCCGTCAAGCGCGCCGCGGAAGTCGATGGCGTCGCGGTCCAGGTAAGGCACCAGCTGAGTTCCTTTCATCATGCCCGTCAGCTTCTCGCCCCTGAACTTCTCGTTGAATTCTTCCAGGTTGACGCTCACCATGTCCGCCGGCCTGGCGTAGATGGGGTACTTGTAGCCGCCCGTCTTAACCGGGCTGGCCTCCAGTGTGGGCTCGTAATAGGAGCTGAAGACCACGGTGCCGGTGGAATCGCGGCCGGCCATCTGGTATACGTCGAAGCGCTCCTTGACCAGCCGGTCCAGTTCAGCCGGGCCCTTCGCCAGGTCCAGCAGCTTCAGGAATTCCCCGGAGGAGGATTCCAGCTCCTTTTTGCCGACCTTGCGGCCGTCGAAATCGTAGGCTATGGCGGAGTCTTTCAGTTTTTGCGCGTATTTCAGGTTCAGTTCAGCGGCCTTGCGAAGGCTCTTCATCGAATCGGCGTCCGCGAAGGAGGGAATGTTCTCAGGCGCCACTTTGAATATCGCCTTCACTTCCGGCGGTTTCACCGGGACCTCGGGGCAGGGCGGGCAGACAGGGCAGGTGGGACAGCCGGCCGGGACTTCGGCCGTACGCTTGGGGGCGGTGGAGCAGCCGGCGGCCATGGCGGCGAGAACGAGCGTTAGAAGGACTTTTTTCATCGGGTAATCTCCCTGTGTATACAAAGTCAATTACGCGCCGCGTGACCGGCGCGCGGAGTCCGTCGGAAAGGCCCGGGTCCGGTCCCCATTATCCCAAAAACCGCCTGTTGACACAAGCGGGCATATCTAATAGACTTCCCCTATGAGGAAATACATATTCGCAGCCTGTTTTATTTTTGCATTCCCGGCCCTGTCGCCGGCCCAGGAGGCCAAGGTTCTCAGCCTTGCCGGCTCCGTCGAGGTGAAGGCCGACAGGGACACGGAATGGGTCTCCGCCGAAAAGAACATGGAGATAAAGGAAGGCGGGGCCGTGCGCACCGGGGCGGACGGGGCCGCCGTGGTGCTGATGCCCAACAAATCCAAAGTCTGGATGCGGGAGAACTCCGGCCTGGAGATAGAGCAGCGCAAGACGCTAGCCAGCCGGCTTTCGCTCCTTTTCGGCAGGATGAAAGTGCGCGTGCCGCATTTGATGCGCAAAGAACGCTTCGAGGTTCGCACGCCGGCCGCCGTCTGCGCGGTGCGCGGCACCGAGTTCACCGTGGACGCCACGCCCGAGGGCGCTATGGACATAAAGGTGCTCTACGGCGAGGTGAAACTTAATTTCACGGTCCCGCCGGTCAAAGGCAAGGCCGAGATCCATATACCGCAGGGGCAGTTTCTCAGCCTGGCCGAGAAAGGCAAGCCCGCCAAGCAGTCCCTGCTCACCAAGGAGCAGGAGTACCGGGCGCTGGAGAACTGGAACCCGGGCCTCGATCCCAAGGAGCGGATGGCCGAGATCATAGAGAAAGAGAACTCCCGCGCGCAGATAAAGGAGTTCGCCAAGGTGACCTCCGGCGCCGAGCAGCAGGTGAAGTCTTTCATCAACACGGCCAAGGAGAGCGACCTGGAAGCCGGCCGCACGCTCAACGACGTGCACGGCAACCTGGTGCGCGTCGAGCAACGGCTTATAAGGCCTGACCCGCAGACGCTGCAGTTCTTTAATATCGTGAAAAGGCCTGCGTACAAGGATTATTCCTACGCCACGGCGCTCGCCCAGCAGTACGGGTTTAAGTACGCGGGCGGCGCGGTAACGAACCGTCTGGACCTGATGCAGGTGAACCTGAAGTTCGACCAGGCCCTGCCCCAGCGCATAGAGGAGTGGCCGTCTTTCTTCGACAATAGTTCCATAAACCCCGACTATATGACGGTGGTTTCAGCCAACAGGACCAATAACGACAATATCTTCTTCATAGCTGAAGGGTGGCTTTACGACCCGGTACGTGACGAACTGGTCAATAATGAGACCGTCATCGGCAAGCCCAAGACCGACGACATGGACATACTGTTCGCCGGCGTTCTCAAGGGCGCGGATGCAGTTTCCGCTCTTGGCCAAATCTCGGAGCTGAAGGTCTCCGACGGCGGGTCCGGGGTGGTGACACTTACCGGGCCGGCCGTCTCCCTCGATGCCGGTTCTTCCATGGTATGGGCCCAGCGAGTTTCCGGCGCGAATTACAGCAAGGATTCGGACGACGTGGCCGGCAACGACCAGGTCTGGCAGTTCCAGGCCGACAGGTACGAACTGGGAGGCTTGGGCGCTACCGGTACCCATATGTGGTTCGCCAAGGAAAATTACGTCATAGGAAATGGCGGCGGTCTTAAGAATACGGAGGACTTCACAAGTTCTGGAACGGACCCTTTCTCGATACTTAAAGAGACCGCCGGGCAGACCATACTTTATCTGAAGCAGCATGATGGCACTGCTAATGACGTGAGGCCGGGGGTGGGCGGGCAGATAAAGGACGCCGACTACTTTGACCAGGGAGCTTTCCCTGTGAAGTTCAACATCGACATAGTCTTCATACCCGACCTGGCCGTGGCCGCCATACAGCGTATGCTGCCGGCCATAACCAGCCTTAACGACTGATGACAAGGGGATTTGAGAACATGAAAAGGATAATGCTTGTTACGCTCTGCCTGGGCCTGTTGGCCGGGCAGGCGCGCGCCTCGGTGGACTGGGAATCCAAGGGGATGCAGATAGCCGGCGAGATACTGGCCAACCCGGCCGCCTTCCTCTACGAGTTCCAGCAGGACCTGGAGGGAACTACCCCGCTGCCGCCCGGCAAGCGCTTCGGCTTCCAGACCGGCCTCTGGGGCGGCGCGCTGCCGACCATAGGCGTGATGCCCAGCATCTCGGGCAAGTTCCGGCTGCACGGCGAAGGGCGCATAGCCCCCGGCCTGCCGCAGCTGGACCTGATAGGCGGCTACTGGAATTCCCCGCTGGCCGGCATGGCCGCGGACCAGTCGGACGATATCACCGACACCAAGTTCAACGGCCACTATTACGGCTTCCTGCTGAGCTCCTCGGTAAGCCCGAGGGTGCGCACCTTCTGGGGCTTCAAGAAGTCGCAGCTGAAAGCCAAGATAAGTTTTGCCAGCACTGCCGATATAAAGCTGCTCGGCACGCCTGTCAACAGCATAGACACTGGCTTCGAAGACAGCTTCTTCGTGGTCGGCCTGGAGTCGCCCAAGGGCCTAAACAAGCTCTGGAGCATACAGCTCAACTACGGCATGGACACGCAGACCATAGCCTCCAAGGTGAGCTGGTACGGCAAGTACTTCGAGCTGGGCCTCAATATATACCCGGAGGGCGTCTTCGTGGTGCACCCGGTGTGGAACTTCCACCTTAATTTCTGAGGGACATGATGAAAAAACTTACGCTTATTCTGGCGATAACGGCGGGGCTGGCCGGCAGGCTGTCGGCCGCCACCGCGGAGAGCTCGAAGATCTTCACACCGTTCTTCGACATGACGCTGGCCGAGAACGGCTATCTGCCCAGCGAGGGAAATATCTTCAGCGGCGGCCACATCAACACGCAGGTGGGCCTGCTGGCCAAGATAACCGAGAAGGACCAGGTCTTCGGCCTGTATAACTTCAACTACGGCGGCCCTGGTTTTGCGCCGCAGGACACGCGGCAGTTTACGGACCGCTCGCTGACCCACGGCTTCAACTTCGAGTACCGCCGTTCGCTGGGCCGCCACTGGCGCGTCCGGCCCGGCATAAGCTTCTCCAAGGATTACACCCGTTCGGGCGCCAACGAGACCTGGGATCAGGGCATCTACAACACGGAGTCCAAGGGCTTCCAGGTGGCCGTGGACTACAACTTCGACGCCGAGCGCAACGGTTTCCTTACGGCCCAGTTCCTTACCCGCGATATCGAGTTCCCGAACTACACGGACCTGTTCCAGGAATTCATGAACGCCAGCGCCACCTCGGAGCTTTCCGGCGGACAGCAGGACCAGCGGCTGACGCAGGTCTCGCTGCGGCCCAACTGGAACAAGTTCTTCGGAGGGATCACGCTGACCACCCAGAAGTACAAGAACCAGCGGGTCGTGAGTGCGTCCGGCGCCTACGCCGATGAGAAGCAGAAGGACACCAGCACCGCTTTCGATTTCGGCTTCCATCACAGCCTCTGGATATTCGAGTTGTACCCGACACTCTCCTATACCGTCAGGGATTCGAACCAGAACTATATGCGGTATAAATCGCTTACTGACACCTCGCCCTACTTCATGGAGGACAATTATTCCTTCAAGGAACTCTCCTTCAGCGTGCCGGTGGACCTCAATATCACCAGCAAGTGGGCCATAGGCGGCGCCATGAGCGTGGTGAAGCGCGATTACGCCAGCCGCCTCCGCCGCGACGTGAACAACAACTATATAGCCGGCGAAAAGCAGGAGAACACCATGACCACGCTGACCGGCTCCATCCGCAAGCGCATAAACGACGTCGCCATGGTGCGCCTGTCCTATTCGCTGGTGGTGGCCAGCTCGAACAACGAGTTCGAGCAGTATATGCCCTATAACTACACGGGCAACAGCTTCGGCATAGCCTACCAGCTGTCGTACTGAGCTGCGGGAACGGGGTCAGGTCTTTACTTTTGACGTCAAAAGTAAAGACCTGACCCCTTCCTTTACAGGCCCGGGCCCAGCCCGGGTCTTTTTCATTGGAGGGGTATAATGTTATAATCATATAATTGGCCGGCCGGTATGGCCGGTTGTTCATCGCTATACCCGTTTTTACGAGGTCCCCTGAATGTACCTTAAAGCTATCGAAGTCTACGGTTTCAAATCCTTCGCCAACCGCGTCAAGATCCCGCTCAAGCCGGGCGTGACCTGTATAGTCGGCCCCAACGGCTGCGGCAAGTCCAACGTGGTGGACGCCATACGCTGGTGCATAGGCGAGATGTCCTGGAAGCAGCTGCGCCTGCCCTCCATGATGGACGTCATCTTCGCCGGCACCGAGAAGCGCCAGCCGCTCAACGTGGCCGAGGTCTCGATGACCTTCGATAACGAGGGCCGCAAACTGCCGCTGGACTTCAGCGAGGTCACCACCACCCGCAAGATCTACCGCTCGGACGAGTCCGAGTACTTCATCAACCGCGTGCAGTGCCGCCTCAAGGACATACGCGAGATGTTCCTGGATACCGGCATCGGCGCCGACGGCTACGCCATCATAGACCAGGGCGGAGTCAACGCCGTCCTCAAGGCCAATCCCGAGGCCCGGCGCGAGCTTTTCGAGGAGGCGGCCGGCGTCTCCAAGTACAAGGCTAAGCGCGAGGAGGCCATACGCCGCCTCGAGCGCGTGGACCAGGACCTGGCCCGCCTGGCCGACTCGATGACCCTCATCGACGAACAGATAAAGAAGCTCGAGAGCGAGGCCCGCAAGGCCAAGCTGCAGCAGAAATACAAGGAAGAGCTCAGCTCCGGAGAGATCGCGCTGCTGGTGCGCGAGATAGGCGCGCTGCGCGCGCAGATGGACGAGGAGAAGCGGGCGCTGGAACCCGTGGAGGCCGAGACGAAGGAACTCGCCGCGGCCGTAGTCGCGCTGGAAGGCGAGCAGGGCGCGCTCAACCTGACCGCCGTGCAGAAGCAGAACGACGAGCGCCTGGCCATGGAGGCCGTCTATTCGCTGCGCTCCGAGGTCGCCCAGCTGGAAGGCAAGTCGATCAACAATCTGAAGCTCGCGGACGAGAGCAAGTCCCAGTTCGCCTCCGCCGAGAGGCAGGAGCGCAGCGACCGGGAGCAGGACTCCAGGCTGGAAGCCGAGTCCGTGGAGACCACGGCGAAGTTGGGCGAGCTCGAGTCCGGCTTCTCCGGCCTCAAGGCCGAATACGAGGCGCTCAACGCCCGCCTCTCCGCGCAGGAGCAGGAGCTTTCCCGCATTTCCGGCGAGGCCGCTTCCGTCGAGGCCCGGGTCACCGCCGCCTACCAGGAGGAGATGGGCCTCTCCCGTGACAAGGCCGCCGCCGAGTCCAATATCGCCCATCTGCGCGAAGACCTCGGCAACATAGAGAAAGAACTGGAAGAGCTGGCCCGCCAGAAGGCGGAGCACGAGGCGAAGATCGCCGAGCTCTCCGCCAGGCTGGCCGAGGCCGACGCCGCGCTGGCCGCCGACG
>DNQL01000186.1:0-2587 GCA_003500765.1 Elusimicrobiota bacterium
GGGGGCGGCGGGGGCGGAGGAGGCGGCGGAGGCGTAGGGCGCGGTCCGACCGCCCTCCTGGCGGAGATCTGCCTTATGGGCTTGAGCGAAAAAGCGGAAACTGGGCCGGCGGGACGCGAGGAAGGATCCTCTTCCTCTTCATCCGCCTTCTTGGCCTTGGGCTTGGAGACTTTGGCCTTTTTGGGCGCAGCGGCGGCGGAGTCGGGAGCGGCCGTCTTGGGTTTTTTAGAGGCCGGTTTCTTGGCCTTGGCTTCGCCTTTTACGGCGGCCTTCTTGGCTTTAGGCTTGGCCTCTTCCTGTCCCGGTGCGGCGTCTTCCTTCAATTCGTCATTCTTTGTTTTTTTCTGGGTCATTCGACGCCTCCGTTGATTCATCTTTAGCGGCGGGAGTCGCTTCCGCCGGGGCGGGCTGCTCCGCCGCGGGAGTTTCCGCCGCGGGCTGAGCCGGGACCGCGTCGGCCGGCTTTTCGGCCGGTTTCTCGGCCGGCTTGGACGTCCCGTCATAGCCCGGGTTGTCGGCGAGGAACTGCTTCGCCCCGTCCACCATCCTCTGTGCCGTCTTGGGGCCTATGCCCTGGAAGGAGGAAAGCTGGTCGGCGGTGAGCACGGAAAGTTTCTGTATGCTGTCTATGCCCATGGCGATAAGCGTTTCGGCGACCTTGTTGCCGATGCCGTCCACTTTCAGGAGCTCGTTGGTGACCAGCTCGGTGGTCTTGCGGGTCTCCTCGAATTTCTGGCCCTCGGACTTGACCTCCAGCTCCCAGCCGGTCAGGCGGGAGACGAGCCGGATGTTCTGGCCCTCGCGGCCGATGGCTATGGCAAGCTGATCGTCGGGGACGATCACCAGCGCCCGGCGGTTCTCCTTGTCGAGGACCTTGACCGAGGTGGGGGTGGCAGGGGAGAAAGCCTTGGCGATGAAGTAGAGCGTCTCCTCGTTGTACGGGATGAGGTCTATCTTTTCGCCGGCCAGCTCGGTCATGATGACGCGGATACGGGAGCCGCGTATGCCGACGCAGGCGCCGACGGGGTCCACCTTGGTGGAGTTGCTGCGCACGACCACCTTGGCGCGGAAGCCGGGCTCGCGGGCGACGTTCACGATCTCGATGACCTTCTCGGCTATCTCGGGCACCTCGGCCTCGAAAAGGGACTTAAGGAAGGAGTTGGAGGCGCGGGAGAGAACGATCTGCAGGCCCTTGTTCTCCTTGTCCACGCGGTGGATGATGGCGCGGATGCGCTGGTTGACCGTGTAGTGCTCGCGGCGGATCTGCTCGGAGAACGGCAGGATTGCCTCGGTCTTGCCCAGGTCGACGAAGATGTCGCGGCCGGCGACGTGGTGGACCAGGCCGGTGACGACCTCGCCTTCACGCGGCTTGAACTCCTCGAAGATCTTGACCTTCTCGATCTCGCGTATCTTCTGGATCAGCACCTGCTTGGCGGTCTGCGCCGCGATGCGGGAAAAGTCTTTGATGTCTACGGGGATGCGCAGGTCCTCTCCCATCTGCGCGTCGGCCTTGAACATCTGGGCCTCTTCGAGGTTTATCTCGATGTCGGGAGTATAGACCTCCTCTACGACCTTCTTGATGAGGAACCCCTGCATCTCCGCGGTGTCGGGGTCTATCGTGGCTTCGAGCTGGGCGGTCTTGCCGAAATATTTACGCAGGGCGGAAACGAGCGAGTCGGTGATCGTCTTGAAGACGTCCTCGCGCTTTATGTTCTTTTCCCTCTCCAGCTGTTCCAGGACCAGGGCCAGTTCGGTTTTCTGTTTTTCCATGTTAGCCTCTTATTTGTGTTTTTTGAGTATTTCGTCGTAATCGGGCTCTATCCTCGCCTCTTCGATATCCTCGAGCGGGAAAGCGAGACCGTCCGAAAGCAGAACCTTGCCGTCCTCGAACCCTTTGAGATCGGCGTGGTAGTTGCGGGAGTTGTTGACCGGGCGTTTCAGGCGCACGTGCACCCGGCTGCCGGCGAACTTTTTGAAATCCTTCTCGCGCCTGAGCGCGCGGTCGACGCCGGGGGAGGATACCTCCAGTATGTAGCCGCCGGTCACGATCTCCGTCAGGTCCAGGTGCGCGCCGATCTTGTCGCTCCAGGCGCCGCAGTCGTCCAGCGTTACGCCGCCCGGGTCCTTGTCTATGAAGATCTGTATCAGCGGCTTGCCTCCGGGCTGGCGCAGGACCCTGAGGTCCGAGAGCTCCAGGCCCTCCGCGGCGAGCAGAGCGTCTATTTCCTGAAAAAGCCTATCCTTGTCCATAATCTTTCCATCCCACCGATGTCTTCCGGGTTGGCGGGGCCTGGCGGCCGCCGCGGGACTGCTGCGGGTGAACTGCAGGGTCCTATGAAAACGGCGGCCCCGAACATCAAGCCACCGCATAATTATATTAGCATTATGCCGCTTTCAGGGCAAGAGCCCGGGCAGGGATCAGGAGAACCATTCCGGGCGCTGGGGGCGGATGTCTCCTTATGGGACGCCTGGACGGGCAAGGTTCCCTCGCCGGGCCTTCCGAAGCCACATCGGAGGCTTTCCCCAAGCGGAGCGAGGGCACCGGCACTGCCGGACGGGCATGAATGTCTGAGGCCCGAGGCGCTAT
>DNQL01000186.1:2627-11015 GCA_003500765.1 Elusimicrobiota bacterium
GTGGCGGAGTGAAGGCCCGGCGAGGGAGACACTGCCGACCCCGGGAATAGCTACTCCGGTTTACAGGCCTTTGGCGAAGGCTTCGAAGGCCTTGCGGAAAGGCTCGGCCGGGGCGCTCAGCACGCCCGCGCCCACCTGGCCCACGCCCGGGTCCTTGTGCGCCACCCCGGTGTCGATGAACGGCAGTATGCCGGTCTTCGCCACCTTGACCACGTCTATGCCCGTCGGAGTGCCGCGGAAGTTAAGGTAAGGGATCTTGTAGATATTGTTCTCGCCGGCGGTGATGCCGTACATCGCCATCGTATAGCTCACCGCGTCGGCGGCGCTGCCGCCCACGAACTGGACTATCGCCGGCGCCGCCGCTATCGCGAAGCCGCCCAAGCCGTTTGTCTCGGTTATCGCGGAATCGCCGATGTCCGGGTTGGCGTCCGCCTTGGTATAGCCGGGGAAGTACAGCGCGTCCGGGACCTCGGCCGGGCCGGTGAACCATCTGTCCCCGGTGCCGGAGAGCTGAACGCCGAAATCCGTGCCGTTGCGCGCCATCACCACCACCACGCTGGAATCCTTCACGCCGCGGCCCGCGTCCAGCGAAGCCTTTGACAGCGCCATCGAAAGATTCAGGAAGAAATGGTCGTTGCCGTTGACGAAGTTAAGCACCTTCGCGGCGGTCTCCGGATCGGGACAGGTCGTAATGACCGCCGGGGCGATGGCCCGGTAGAACAGCGAAGTGCCGGCGCGGTTGCGGTTATGCACCTCGTCGCCCATGTGCAGCGCCTGCGCCACCATGGACTTGAGGTCTATCCGGCCCAGCGACTCTATGGCGGCTTTCAGCGCAGGAAAAAGCGTCTTCTCCATCCACTTGAGCCGCTCAATAACTTCGGGGCCGTAGGCGCCGTAGCGCAGCACCTTGCCGAGGCCCTCGTTCTGCGTGGCGTAGGCGTAATTGGAACCCGCCTCGTTCTTTACGATGAAGACCGGCATGGAAGCGGAGATGATGCCGGCCATGGGACCGACGGCGCCGTGCTCGTGGCAGGGCTCGTACTTTATCTTACCGGAAGCGGCCAGCCGCTCCGCCTCTTTCGGGTTTTTCGCCATGCCTTCGTACATAAGCGCCGCCATGATGCCGCCGCGCATAGGCCCGCACATTCGGTCCCAGGTCACGGGCGGGCCGGCGTGCAGTATGAGGTCCCGCTTCATCCCGGGGATCGTATCCAGCGCGACGCCCATGCCGACCAGGGCAGGCTTGGCGTCCAGGATGCGGGCGAGGGCTTTACCGTTGGCCCTGTCGACGCGCGCGGCGTTTTTCGCGGCCTTCGCCAGCAGCTCCGTCTCCGTCGATAGCGGAGGCTTGAACTGCGCCTGGACGCTCTTTACGCCGGAGTCGTTGAGCCCCTGGCGGAAGGATTCCAGACCGATATTCACCACTTTAAGTTCCGAGTTGAAAAGTTCCACAGCGTTCACCTCTTCGCCTTCGCCGCCAGGCGTATTATCTCTCCGGCAAGCCGGCAGGCGCCGGCGTTGGAAGGCATCACCAGTACGCCCGCCGCTTCCAGCGCGCGCACGACCTTCGAGCGCACCTGCGGGTCCGCCTCGGTGCCTGTCACGGAAGCGACTATGGAGAGCTCTCGGTTGGCCTTGAAGGCCGCCGCGACCGGGGGGAGAATATCGTCCAGCGGCTTGAGGTTGGCGCCGTAGCCGAGCACCAGGTCCAGCAGCAGCACCGAGACCTCCGGCTTCTTCGCTTCCGAAATTATCATCTTGTTGCGCAGCGAGAAATCTATCATCGGGTGCGGACGCCCGACTGTGAATTCATCCTCACCCAGGTCCACCACGGCGTGGCCGCTCAGTTTTACGGAGTTCTTCAACTTGTTCTTCTTGTCGAGCGGAGCGTTGGAGAGCACCGTCCCGGTGAACTCCGGCAGCACGACCTGCGCCTCGCCGACGAAGGTGCCGCCGGTGAACAGGCCACGGAGGAAGCGGCTCCGCCTCTTCTTCGCCGCCTCCTTTTTGGCCAGTTCCTCGGCCTTCAGGTTCATGTCGTATATAAGTTCCTTGGCCTTGGAGGCCTTGAGACCTTTGCCCAGGCAGGCGGCCTTGTAGGCGGCCTCCTCCAGCGTCCTGGCCGGGTAGAAGTCGTCCTTGAGCTTCTCTTTCACCTCGCCGCCCAGCAGCACTGCCACTATCGGCTTTTTTATCTTCTTTACGGCGGCGGTAATTTTCTTCATCACCGACGGATGCGGCGGCTTGGAGACCAGCAGTATGACCTCCGTGCCCTCGTCGTTCGCCAGCATGGCCAGCGCCTGGAGGAAGGTGAGTCCGCCGACCTCGGCTTTTACGTCGCGCCCGCCGGTGCCGATGCACTGCGATATCCCGGCGCCCTCGTTGGATATGAGAGTGGTCACTTCCTGCGCCCCGGTACCGGAAGCGGCCACCAAGCCGATATTGCCGCGCCTCACGGAATTGGCGAAGGCCAGCGGCGCGCCGTTTATTATGGCGGTGCCGCAATCCGGACCCATGACGAGAAGTCCCCGCTTGACGCCCTCTTTCTTCAGGGCTATCTCCGCTTCAACGGGGACATTGTCGGAGAAAAGCATGACATTGAGCCCTTTGGCAAGGCAGTCGGCGGCCAGAGTACCGGCGAAGCGGCCGGCGACGCTGATGACGGCGAGGTTGGCGCCTTCGAGCGTCTTCACCGCGTCGTCGAGACCGGCGGCCTTGCGGTCGGCGCCGGGCGAAGCGGCGGCGGGCTTCTTGTTGAGCAGTTCCTCGGCGGCCCTGAAAGCGGCCTCGGCCGCTTCGGCGCTGCGCGCGCTGACGGCTATGGCCAGGTCGTTCTCGCCGGCCCTCTCCACTTCCGCGGTCAGGAGGCCGGAAGCCTTTATGAGGCCCTTGTTCTCTTTGGTGGCCATAACGACGGCGGAATCGATCACGCCGGGAACGGAATTAAGTTTTTTGGCCACCTGCATGAGCGCCACCGAATCGAAATAGGCGCCTTTCTTTATCGTGGTCTTTATCGGCATATGTTCTCCTAAATGTTCATCACGCCGTAGAAGCCGTACAGGAAGCCGGCCGCTATGTCTCCGCCGGAAGTATGCCCCACCGCAAGCAGCTCCTCCGCGGCCTTGGCGGTAGAGCGGTTGGAGGGAGAGAACAGCGCCTTTATGACGGCGTTGACGCGCTCGTCGGCGCGCCCCTTGAAAGAACCCGTGAGGAAAGCGTTGGAGACCAGGTTGGATCCCAGCGCGGCGGTATAGACGCGTTCCTTCACCAACCCCAGATTTTTTCCGGAATACATCTCCGCCGCGTTGATGCCCAGCAGGTAGCCGCCGAGGAAATCGTCGCCGGACGGCGTCATACCGAAGCCCAGGCCTTTCATGCCGGCCGCTCCCGCCTCGTAGGCGCCCATGGCAAGGTTTACCGCGGCCTCTTTCATGCGCGTAACGAAACGGCGCTCGAACCCGGTCTTAAAGCGGGTCTCCCTGGCCGCGTCGAGGAGGAAAACCGCGCTCTTGGGCGGGGCCGAGGCGCAGATGAGCTTTCGCAGGTGCTGGAGATTGGCCGTAAGCCGGGCAGCCGGGATCTTGGAGACCGCCAGGCGGGAATCGTACTTGGCTCCCCGCGGCAGCGCCGCTTTCTCGCCGTTAAGGCGGAACGCCTTGCCGTCGAAGGACACTTTCGAGATCTTTTCGGGGAGTTCCTCCAGGACCACGTTGAAAGGGCCGGCCGGGCGTCCCGCCGGAAGGATCGTCAGAAGGGATTGGCCCTTGCGCAGGTTGACGGCGCGCTCGAAGCGGTAATGAAGTTTATACTCGCCTTTCTCTATCAGGTCTCCGTAAGAAAGCAGTTTCACTGGTGCGGATATTCGTGACGGCATTTACTTTTTCTCCTCCTGCCAGGGAAAGGCTTTGCGCTCGCCGATGAAGGGGAAGCGCTCCCTGGTCTTGGCCACCAGGTCTTTGTCTATTTTAGTGTCGGAAATGAAAATACCCTCGGC
The DNA here is from genome assembly GCA_003500765.1 of Elusimicrobiota bacterium. GTDB lineage: Bacteria > Elusimicrobiota > Elusimicrobia > Elusimicrobiales > UBA9959 > UBA2231. Next base: position 6,622 of record DNQL01000186.1, read on the forward strand.
CGCGCCGGAATCTATCACGACCTTTCCGAGCGGGTCGAAACACATGGAATTGCCGGAATACTCCAGCTTGCCTTCCATGCCTATGCGGTCCACGCCGGCGCAGTAGGCCTGGTTCTCCACGGCGCGAGCGCGCAGCAGCGTCATCCAGTGCTCGGCGCGGCGGGCCGGCCAGGCGGCGATGGCGATGTAGATATCCACTTCCCTGGCCTTGTTCCAGAACAGGTAGGGAAAGCGCAGGTCGAAGCAGACGGCGGGCATGACGCGCAGGCCTTCGAGCTCGAAAACGGACTGCCGGTCGCCGGCCTTGTAATGCTTATCCTCGCCGCCGAAGGCGTAGAGGTGTATCTTGGAATATTCGTTGACCCTGTCGCCGTGGCGGTTGAGGGTGATGAGCTTGTTATAGCCGCCCTCGACGCCGCCGTAGGAGATATTGATGTTATTGCGCTGGGCCAGGTCGACGAAGAACTGCCGGTCGGAATCGTCCAGCTCGGCGGCGGCCGTGTTCATCGTGAACCCGGAGAGCGTCATCTCGGAGAATATGATCCAGTCTATCTCCGCCTTGCGCGGGTGGCTCTCAAGCAGTTCCGTTATCTTTTTCTTGTTCGCCGCCTTATCTTCCCACTTGATGTCGTACTGGCACAGGGCGAGTCTCATTTATTTTTGCCTCCGGCCGCGAGGGCGACCTTTTCTTTGGTGACCGGCATGGAGTTGATGCGCACGCCCAGCGCGTCGGCCACGGCGTTGGCGATGAGCGGCGCGCAGGGGAGCATCGTGTGCTCTCCCACGCCGCGCGCGCCGTAAGGCCCGTCGGGCTGGGGGACCTCCACGATTATCGGCACCACCTCGTCCGGCATGTCCTTGGCCGTCGGGATCTTGTAGTCGGAGAAGTTGGGATTGAGCAGTCGTCCCTTCCCGTCGTAGCGCATATCCTCGTAGAGGACGGTGGCGAAGCCCTGCAGCAGGCCGCCGACGATCTGCCCTTTCACCAGGTCCGGGTTGATGGCCTTGCCGCAGTCCACGGCCAGCGAGACTTTCTTTATCTTCACCTTGCCCGTTTCGCGGTCCACTTCCAGTATCACGCCGGCGGCGCCGGTGGTGTAATGGACGTTGGGGTGACCGCCCTGGCCGGTCTCCGGGTCGCTGATGGCCGAGGTGAACTCCGGCATGAAAAGGCCGGAACCCATGATGGGACCGCCCTTGAAGGTATGGTCGTCGGCCTGCATGCCGTTGATCACGAAGTCCCTGAACGGGAGCCTGAAACCGGGCTTGGTGCGGCAACGCACGCACTCGTCCTCGAGGTAGAGCGTGCTGCGGTCCAGGCAATGCACCCGCTGCACCAGGTCGAAAATGCGCTCGCGCGCCTCCATAGCCGCGCGCTTGACCGCGTTGCCGCAGCTCCAGGTCACGTGCGAGCCGACGGTCTGCCACTCGTATGGATTGCGGTCGGTATCGGGCGTCTCGACGCGTATACGGGTGACCGGCAGAGCCAGTACTTCGCCGGCGACCTGCGCCATTACGGTCAGCAGGCCCTGGCCCATGTCCATGCCCGAGACCAGTATATTCACGCTGCCGTCCTCGTTGAACTTGAGGAAGGCGCTGGAGCTGGCGTTGGGCGGCATGGCGGGAGCCTTCCAGAAACAGACGACGGACTTGCCGATAGCCTTGCGCGGGTCGCCGGACTTCTCCCGGACGCCCCACCTGATCTCTTTGGCCGCCTTGTCTATCGCTTCCTGTATGCCGGTGGGGTTCATGTGCGCGCCGTAGGGCAGGGTTTCGCCCTCCTTGATCGCGTTGCGCTTGCGGAATTCCACCGGGTCTATGCCCAGCTTCTCCGCCATCCGGGTGAGATGCGACTCCAGGCCGAAGAGGAACTCGGAGTAGCCGAAGCCCCGGTAGGCGCCGCCGGGGGGGAGGTTGGTATAGGTGCAGACCGAATCGATGCTTATGTTGTCCACGCGGTAAGGACCGCTGGCCGAGAGACCGGCGGCGTTAACCACGTTGGCGCCGTATTCGACATAGGCGCCGGCATCCCAGTAAAGCCTGAAGTCGAGCGCCGTGATCTTTCCGTCCTTCGTCGCGCCCATTTTTATCTTCGTGGTGACGCCGAGGCGCTGATAAGTGTTGCGGAACTCCTGCGCGCGGGTCCAGAGCAGCTTGACCGGACGGCCGGGCACGGTTATGGCCAGCGCGGCCGCGATAATCTCCATCGTGACGCCGGCCTTGCCGCCGAAGCCGCCGCCGATATAGGTGCTGACCACGCGCACGTCCTTGTGCGCTATGCCGAAGGCCTTGAGCGTCTCGGCGAAGACATGGCGCTGGGTGAACGGCGACTGCGAAGAGGTCCACATGGTGAGGCGGCCCGAGGCGTCGTAGAGGCCTATGGCGGAGTGATTCTCGATGGCGCAATGGGCGTAGCGGGGCACCGTGTAGGTGTCCTCGAGGACCAGGTCGGCGTCCTTGAAGCCCCTGGCCGGGTCTCCCCGGCGGATCTTGCGCCAATGGGCGATATTGGTGCCGGGCTTGGGAAAGAACCACGGGACATGGGTGTAGTTCTTAAGGTCGGGGTGAACGAGGGGGGCGTTCTTCTCGAGAGCCTTGACCGGGTCCATGACGGCCGGCAGGTCCTCGTATTCGGCCTTTACCAGTTCGGCGCCGCGCAGGGCGGTCTTCGGGTCGGTGGCGATGACGGCGGCGACCTGCTCGCCGACGAAGCGGACGCGGTCGGTGGCGAAGATGTAGCGGTCGTTCATGTAGAGGCCGAACTTGTGCACGAAGTTGCGGCCGGTGACGACTTTCACTACGCCGCGGAGCTTCTCGGCGGCGGAGGTGTCTATGGACTTTATCCTGGCGTGGGCGCGGGGGCTCTCTACGAGGGCGGCGTAGAGGAGGCCCGGGCCGAACTCGAGGTCGTCGGTGTACCTGGCGGCGCCGCGTATCTTCTCCCAGCCGTCTATGCGCTGCACGCTCTTGCCGACGACCTGAAGGCCGTCGTCCTGCGTCTTCACCTTCCCCTTAACGCCCTTCTTCGGTTTTGAAATTATCTTGTCGATGTCCATATTTAGCCTCTTTTTAAGCCTGCTTGCTGTCGAGGAGGTAGTTGTTGTTGCGGTTGGCGGCGACGAGTTCGCGGACTTCGTAATCCTCGAAGCCTTCGGCGACGAAGGGGTCCTGCTTCGCCATACCCTCGGCCTCTTCCTGGGACTGGGCGCGCAGGACCACCATGCCGCCCTTGCCGTCCTTGAAGGGCCCGCAGACCACCAGACGGCCATTATCGTCGAGCGAGCGCAGGTGCTCCACGTGCCTCTGGATGACCCCCGGCTCGAAAGTCTTTCCTTCCTTCATCTTCATCGTTATCACATATACCATGTCCCCGTCCCCCTGTGTTCCAGTCTATTTGCCCTTGGCAGTCTCGTCGATGGCTTCCACTATCGGCTCATAGCCCGTGCAGCGGCAGAGATTGCCCGCTATGGCTTCCTTGATCTCGTGCTTGCCGGCTTTCGGATTCTTCTCGAGCAGTTCGGTGGCCGAGAGGATTATGCCGGGCGCGCAGAAGCCGCACTGGAAGGCGTTCTTCCGGTGGAAGTTCTTCTGCAGCTTCTGCGTCCACTTGCGGCTGGTATTGGCGCCTTCGAGCGTGACCAGTTCCGCGCCGTCGGCCTCCACGGCCAGGGCCAGGCAGGCGCGCATGGTGCGGCCGTCCATTATGATGGTGCAGGTGCCGCAGTCGCCGCGGTCACAGCCGACCTTGGGGCTCTTGACGCCCAGCCGCTCGCGAAGCACGTCCACCAGAACGTCGCTGGGCTCCACCTCTATGGAAACCTTCTCGCCGTTGAGCTTGAAGCTTATGGGATGTTTTTTCATAAGGACCTCAGCAGATATTGCCTTCGCCGTATTTCGGACCGCGGCCGGAGAGGCGGGAGACCGCGGTCTCCAGCGCCCGGCCCAGCATGATACGCGCCATATGGAGACGGTATTCCTTCGAAGAGCGGATGTCGGTTATGGGGGAGATCTCGCCGGCCAGGATATCACCGGCCTGCTTAATGGTCTGCTCCGTCACCTTCTTGCCTTTCAGGTACGCCTCGGTCTTGAGCGCGCGGGCGGGCACGGGGCCGAGGGCGCAGAAAGCCACGCGGTAATTGTGGTCGGTGAAGACCGCCGCCTCCACGCCGCCCTGCGCCAGGTCCTCGCCGTCGTAGCGGGAGAGCTTCATATAACAGGCGCCGAACTTCTTAACCGGCACGGCCAGCTCGACAGAGACGACCAGTTCGTCCGGGCCGAGCGCCGTGCGCTTGGGGCCGGTGAACCATTCGTGTATGGAGACCACGCGCTCGCCGCTGTGCGAGCGGACCCGCACCACGGCGTCGTGGGCCAGCAGCGGCGGGGCCGAGTCGGCC
>DNQL01000050.1 GCA_003500765.1 Elusimicrobiota bacterium
CCAACACGTTTTTTCTATTAACTCATAAAAAAGCCCCTGACGGGGCTTTTTTATTTTGCGACAGGCCTTTATCAGTAGGCCGCGAACACCTGGGCGCCTATCCGGTCGGCCAGCGAAGGGTCGTCGATATAGGGATTGCGGCTGCCTTGGAAAGCGGCTATAAGGTCGTTGCGGCGGCGTTCGGCGGCGTCCGGCGGGTCCTGGCGGTTCCACTCCAGGAACATCGGGACGCGGCTGATCCAGAAATTGTTGTAGTCCATTCCCTGGCGGATATTCTTGTCGTGGTACGTCGTGACGAAGTAGAGCATGGCGCGGGCCACGTTGCCCTTCACCGCGTCGGCCGGCTCGAAGCCCTCCCTGCCCAGCACCGAGCCGGCGGAGGTGCCGTAATAGGGGGAGGCTACTTCGGCGAAGGGAAGGTTGCTGCGGCGGGAGTTGGGGGTCATGAAGGTCGGGGAAAGATGGTGGAGGTCCGACTTCATCGGGTAGGCCTCTTTGAAGTAACCCTGCGGCCAGATATGTTCGGCGTTTATGAAGCTGTCCACCACGCCGTCCCCGTTCATGTCGCCGCGCTCGGGATAGCTGTTGCCGTTGTCGCTGCTGCCGTTCACGCAGACCTGCGAGTAGAAGGTCACGATCCCCGGCCCGCCGTTGCAGCCGATATTGTCCACCGTGGAGTACATATAACCCTTGGCCTCGGTATAGCCGATCACGGCTTTCTGCCACTGGGCGGGCTTGGCGGCCTGGTGCAGGTAGGCGAACAGGGCTTCGCCCCCGAGGTCGAGAGGGACGGAAGCGGCGCCGGGCTCGACCGCGGCGGGGATCTCAAGATCGGATATCGAAACAGAGGCCGCGCCCTGAAGGGAGTCGAGGGCGGGGGAGAGTTGGGCCTTGAGCGGCGAAACGAAGAGGGCGGCTATAACCGCCGAGTTTAAGAGCCTGATGACGATGTTCAAACTGCCTCCGATAACCTGTTGACTTACATCAATTTGACTGCCGTCAATACAAGTTTATGCCATCATGCCTATTTCGCAAGGGCCAAAGGTCCTACGCGAAAAATAGGCCCTTTGGGCAATTTTTACGAAAAAAGGGGGACCAGGGGAACAAAAAAAACCCGCCGCGGCGGGTTACAGGAGGGGAAAGGACCGTTTCAGTAGCGCGAGAAAGCGGCTTCTCCGACGCGTTCAGCGAGGGAAGGGTCGTCCACGTAAGGATTGCGGTTGCCCTGGTAGGTCTCTATGAGGTCGTTGCGGCGGCGTTCGGCGGCGTCCGGCGGGTCCTGGCGGTTCCAGCGCAGGAACATGGATATCCGCTCGGTCCAGAATTCGCGGTAATCCATTCCGTCGTCGATGTTGCGGTCATGGTAGCGGGTGACGAAATAAAGCATGGCGCGGGCAACGTTGCCCTTCACCGCGTCGGCGGGCTCGAATTCCCCGTCGGTCGAAAGGATGGAGCCGGCGGAGGTGGCGTATACGGCGTCGCCGGCCATGCCGAACGGATAACTGCCGCGCATGCCGTTGGGGGTGAGGAACGTGGGGGCGAGGTGGTGCAGATCGGCCTTCATCGGGTAGGCCGAATTGAAATATCCCTGGGGCCAGATATGTTCGGCGTTCATGCTGTTGTCGGAGTAACCGTCGCCGTTGAGGTCGCCGCGCTCCCCGTAATCGGCGCCGTACTCGCTGTTTCCGGCGACGCAGACCTGGGAGTAGAAAGCGACGACTCCCGGGCGCCCGCCGCAGCCGGTATTATCCGCTTTCGAGAACATGAATTTTTTGGCCTTCAGGTAGTCGTATCCGCCCATGTTCTTAGGCATCTCGGTGGCGTCGTGAAGGGTTTCAAAAAGCTTTACGCCGGAAAGACCGGGATAAGAAGGGTAGTAGCGCGCTTCGGGAAAAGCGACGTGCGGTGCCGGGGAGAAAAGCTGTTCGGAGGGGGAGGGGGACGCGGCTCCGGCCGGGAAGGCCGGTATCAGTAATAGGATCGTGGCGACCGCGGAAAACCTTGTCAGGCTGCCTCCACCGCTGATTCTTTTACGCGCCCTTATTATACTAAATCAACCAAGTTATTGACCCGCGACAAGCCCGCGTATGCCTTCCCATATGATCTGCACGCCTATCGCGAGAAGGATGAAGGCGGAGATCTTCGAGATGACCTGGGCCCCGGCGCGGCCCAGTTTGGGGAGTATGCTGTCGCAATAACGGTAGAAGATGAAGACCGCCAGCGCGGCCAGGGCTATGCCGGCGGCGTCGCCGGCGAATTTCAGCCAGGTGGAACCGGCCAGCAGCGACCCGGTCGGCACCAGCGTCAGCGTCACGGCTATGGAGCCCGGGCCGGCGGTGACGGGCATGGTCATGGGGAAGAAGGCGCGCGAGGTCATCCGCGACTGGAGTTCCTCCTGCTCTTCGCGGGAGAACTTGGGCTCGCTGTTGAGCATCTTCCACGCGGTATTGAAAAGGAGCAGTCCGCCGGCGACCCGTATCACGGGAATGGAGATGCCGAAGATCTTGAGCATCCAGCCGCCGCCTACCAGCACGGCAAGGAGGAAGAGGAAGGTGTAGCGGCCCACCAGGCCCGCGAGGCGGTGACGGTCCGGGGAGGGAAGCGAAGCTGTCATCTCCATGAAGATCGGGGCCATGGCCGGAGGATTCAGTATAGGAAAGAGGGCCAGGAAGGCCAGGGCGGCGGAATCGAAGAAGAAGTGGTGCATAAGGATATTATCCCAAAAACGCGGCCGGGGCCGCCACCGCGGACTTTCCCGTGGCTATTGCCGTCCATATATGGGATAATTGAGTATGACAGAAACAAAAACGCTCCCCGCTTCAGGCTTTTACGGCCTCAATATCGCTCCCGGGCTCCTCGCCGAGCTCGACCGCCTCAAATTCACGGTCCCAACCCCCATACAGCACAAGGCCATACCGCCGGCCTGCGAGGGCAAGGACCTGGTAGGAATAGCCCAGACCGGCACCGGCAAGACCATCGCCTTCGCCATACCCATGCTCCAGCGCCTCGCGGCACTGCCCGGCCGCGGCCTTATCCTGCTGCCCACCCGCGAGCTGGCGCTGCAGGTCAACGACGTCTTCAAGAAGTTCGCGCGCGCCGCGGGAATACAGACCTCGGTGCTCATCGGCGGCGAGTCTATCGGACGCCAGCAGCAGGACCTGCGCAAGCAGCCCCGCATCCTCATAGCCACCCCCGGCCGCCTTATCGACCATATCGGCCAGCGCACCGTTAAGCTATCGGACATAAGCGTGCTCATCCTGGACGAGGCGGACCGGATGTTCGACATGGGTTTCGCCCCGCAGATAGAGAAGATAGTCGCGGGCATCCCCAAGGACAGGCAGACGATGCTCTTCTCGGCGACCATGCCCGACGACATAATGGCCCTGGCCTCCCGGCACATGAAACTCCCCGTGCGCCTGGAAGTCGCCCGCTCCGGCACCACCGCCGAAGGAGTGGAGCAGGACCTCTACGTCGTAGCAAGCCGCACCGAGAAGAACGAACTTCTGGGAAAGCTGCTGGACAAGCATTGGGGGCCGGTACTGCTGTTCATGCGCACCAAGCATCACGCAAAGCGCGTCGCGCGCGACCTGCGGGAAATGGGCCACAGCGCCGCCGAGATACACTCCAACCGCTCGCTCAACCAGCGCAAGGACGCCCTGGAGGGCTTCAAGAGCGGCAAGTACCGCGTCCTGGTGGCCACCGACATCGCCGCCCGCGGGATAGACGTCACCGGCATAGAACTGGTCATCAACTATGACCTGCCCGACGAGGACGAGAACTACGTGCACCGCATCGGCCGCACCGGCCGGGCGGGCCAGCCGGGACTGGCCATAACCTTCGCCACCCCGGACCAGGGGCCGGACGTTCGCAGCATAGAGGCGCTGATTAAATCCAAGCTCAACGTGATGACCCATCCGGAAGTCCAGCCCGCGGAGTTCTGGGACGTGCGCAATACCGTGGCCACCGGCCGAGGCTGGAACCAGGGCGCGGGACGCCGCCGTACCTTCGGCGGCCGGAGGAGATAACCGATGGCAGCGCCGGCGGAGCCCGCCCGGATAACGTTCCACGGCGCGGCCGGTGAAGTCACCGGGTCACGCCACCTGCTCGAGGCCGCGGGCGTCCGCCTGCTCTTTGACTGCGGCCTGTTCCAGGGGCGCCGCGCCGAAGCGGCGGCCAAGAACCGGAATTCTCCTTTCGAACCCTCGTCGATCTCAGCGGTCTTCCTCTCGCACGCGCACATAGACCATTGCGGCCTGCTGCCGCGCCTGGCCGGAGACGGCTTCAGGGGCCCCGTCTACGCCACCCGCGAGACCGCCGACCTGGTCGCCATAATGCTGGCCGATTCGGCCCGCCTTCAGGAGATGGACGCCAAGTTCTTCAACAAGGTCCACGCGGCCGACGGCGAGCGCATAGAGCCGCTCTACGGCGAGAAGGAGGCCGACCTGGCCCTCTCACTGCTGCGCCCCTGCGGCCCCGGCGAGATGTTAAGCCCGTCGGCCGGGCTGCACTCCCGCTTTCTCAACGCCGGCCATGTCCTCGGCTCGGCGATGATACAAACCGATTTCGAAACCCCGGCGGGATCCCGCAGGCTGCTCTACACCGGCGACCTCGGCCGGAGGGAAGTCCCTCTCATGCGGCCGCCTGAGCCGCCCGCGGACGTGGACTACCTGGTCATTGAATCGACCTACGGCGGCCGCACGCACGAACCATCTTCCGAGATCGACGCCCGGCTCGGTCAGCTGCTGCACAAAGCGGCCGCCGAAAAGGGGAAGATAATCATACCCGCCTTCGCCCTGGAGCGCTCCCAGGAACTGATAGTCGCGCTCGACAGGCTGCGCAACGATCCCTCGATGCCCGAGATCCCCGTTTACGTCGACAGCCCGATGGCCATAAACATAACCGAGGTGTTCAACAAACACCTTGAGGGATTCAGCTTCGACCGCGAATTCAAGGCCTACGCCCGCAAGGACGGGGACCCTTTCGGCTTCGATTTCATAAAGTACGCCAGGTCCAAGGAAGAATCCCAGGCCCTCAACAGCCGTCCCGGGCCGATGATAATCATTTCCGCGTCCGGCATGTGCGAAGGCGGAAGGATCCTCCATCACCTGCGCAACAATATCGCGGATCCTTCGGCCACCGTCCTCATCGTAGGCTACCAGGCCGCCGGCACCCTCGGCCGCCGCCTTCAGGACGGCCAGAAGAAAGTCCGCATCTTCGGCCTGCAGCATGAGGTAGCGGCCGAGATAAAGACGATGCCTCATTTTTCCTCGCACGCCGACAGGGAAGACCTGCTCGCTTTCGTTAAAGGCCTGAACAGGAAGCCGAGGAAGATATTCCTTGTGCACGGCGAGGACTCGCAGCGCGACGCGCTGGCGGAAGCGCTCGGGACCGCGGGATTCGGCGGCATAGAGAAGCCGCGGCTCGGACAGTCCTTCGTTCTGGATTAAAAGAGGTGGAGCGGATGAAACTCTCGCGCCTGTTCTCCAAAGGCGATTTTTCCGGCTTCTGGGCCCTGCTGGCCGACAACCTGGCCAATATCGTCATCATAGCCGGCGTCTGCAAGGGCGTATTCAAGATGCCCGACGAGGTGGTATTCGGCAGGATAGTCCCCGGGATAGGCGTGGCCCTGCTGGCCGGTACGGCCGCCTACGCCTGGATGGCGATGCGCCTGGCGGAACGCGAAGGCCGCGATGACGTGACGGCCCTGCCCTACGGCATCTCGACCCCCATAATGTTCGTCTACCTCTTCGGCGTAATCGGCCCGGTCTACTTCAAGACGGGCGATCCCGTAGCGGCCTGGCAATGCGGCATCGCCGCGGCCTTCATCGGCGGCCTGCTGGAGATGGCGGGGGGATTCGTCGGGCCCTGGATAAAGCGCCATACTCCGCGCGCCGGAATGCTGGGGACGCTGGCGGGCATAGCCATAGTCTGGATCGCGACGATACCTTTCGCCGAGATAATGGAACACCCGCTGATAGGATTCATCTCTCTCTCTATAATACTCCTGGGGCTGGTGGCCGGCGTGCGGCTGCCTTTCGGCCTGCCCGCGGGCCTGGCGGCCATACTGGACGGCACGGCGGTAGCGCTGGCCACCGGCGCGTCAAAGATCTCCGCGGCGGGGATAGGCTTCCACCCGCCGCTGCTGCTGCCCGCCGACCTGATCTCGGGGCTGAAGCTTGTCATGAACAACCCGGCGATAATAGCCGTGATACTCCCGATAGAGATCTATAATTTCATCGAGACGATGAACAATGTCGAATCGGCGGAGGCCGCCGGCGACAGGTACCCGGTGCGCCGGGCGCAGATACTCGACGGGCTGGGCACGATAATCGGCGGACTTTTCGGCTCTCCGTTCCCCACGACCGTGTATATCGGCCACCCCGCTTACAAGCGGCTCGGCTCGCGCAGCGGATACGCTCTGGCCGTCGGCGCGGTACTCTTCCTGGCGGCCGGCTCGGGGCTGGTGAATTTCCTCTACGGCCTTATCCCGGTGGCGGCCGTGGCTCCTATACTGGTGTTCATCGCGATGATCATAACCGCCCAGGCCTATATCTGTGTGAAGCCCTCTCACGCGCTGGCCGTCTCGATAGCGCTGGTGCCGCATATAGCCGACCTGGTCTATAAGCAGGTCAGCGGCGCGATAAGCGGCGTCGGCGGCTACGCGGCGGGACTGGCCGGGACCGGAGAGGCGGGAGGCTTTCTTTCTGGACTGGCGGCCGGAACCGTTCCGCAGGCGCTCAAGGAGCACCTGCTCTCTTCGGGCGGGCTCCACCTGCAGGGCCTGGCGGCGCTCAGCCAGGGAGCCATAATCTCGGGGCTGTTGTGGGGGGCGGTCTGCGCCTCGCTCATCGACTGCCGCTACGCCGCGGCGGCCTGGTTCTCGGCCGCGGCCGCCGCGCTGGCCGCTGGCGGCTTCATTCATTCAGCGGCGGCCGGGCTGAACCTCGCATCTCCCTTCTTCTGGTCCTACCTGCTGATGGCCGCTTTCTTCGTGGTCTGCGCCAGGCTGAGGCTGAAATGCCACCTGGACGACTTTTCGGAGATGATGCTGGGGAAGAGGAAGAACTGCTGACCACGGAGAGGCGCCCCGGACTGAAAAGGCCCGCCTAAGCGGGCCTTTTTAATGCGGCAAAGCGTCGCGGACTCAGTAAACGGCTTCCTGTTTCTGCAGTTTGGCCGTCAGGCCTTTGGCCTTGAGCAGGCGCAGGTAAGCCCTGTCCTTCCCGCCCAGTACGGTGATCATTATTTCCATGGTCTCGCTGCCCAGCAGCGGCTCGTTCCAGGCGAAAGGCCTGTCATAGAGAACGGCGCCTTTTTCGTCGCTCAGGACCAGCCGGCCTTTGAACGAGCGCAGCGTCCGGATGGAAAGGTTCTGGAAGTAGAGGTAAAGGTTCAGTCCGAACTTGTCGCCCTCCACTACATTGTGTTTGCGAAGGAACTGCACCGCCACGGGCACGGCGGGCTCCTTCTGTATGACGGGAGCGGCGGCCCGGCCGGCGGCCCCCGGCCTCTCCAGCGCCGTGACGCGCGTCTCAAGGCGCTGCACCCGCACCTCCACACCGCGCACCCTCTCCTCCGTCACTTCGGCAGCGGCGAGCGGAGAGAAAGACAGCCACATCAGGCCGGCTAAAATAAAAAACCTCATAAGTGAATTATAGCAGGAATGTCCGGAATGTCCAGAGGCGGCCGGGCTCAGGGAGCCTTGGACGCCGCGAAGAGACGGTCGAATTCGGCGGCGTAGACCTGGACATAATACGGCTCCGCGGTGAAGATCGTGTTCTCCGCGTTCTTTTCCTCGGCCGTAGCCGACCAGTTGAAAGCGCCGTTTATCAGGAGGGCGCCGTCCAGAACGGCGAACTTGTTGTGCATCTGGCCGCGCTCGGTGCGGCCCGGTGAGAAGCGCAGGTCGAAGCGGTTCTTAAGCGCGTCGCCGAAGAAAGGGAAACTGGAGCCGGCATTGTGCATCAGCTTCACGCTGACGCCCCGGGAGGAGGCGCGGACGAGCGCGGACATTATCGGTTCCGAGGTCAGGGTGAACATCGCTATCTTTATCTCTGAACGGACCGCGTCGATGGCTTTTATTATGGCGGCCTCGGTGCCGCCGCGGGGGGAAAAGGCGTAGCGCGGGAGATAAGCGCCGTTGAAATAGAGCGAAGGGGACGGGTCCGTCGGGACGGGCCCGGCGGGCGGCGCCTGCGAGTCGGGGCTCGAAGCCAGCCGGGACTGGTTCCACATCCACTCGAAATTGGCCTGGTAGCCGGCGATGGTATATGGCTCGTAGATGAAGAGCATGTTCTCGTAACTGGAGGTCTCGGCGAACCAGGTCCAGTTGGCCGAACCGGTCTGCAGGCCCGCGCCGTCGAAAATGGCGTACTTATTGTGCATCGAGCCGCTGCGGCCGCGGCCGCGCATGACGCGGACGTCCATGCCGGCGTCGAGCAGGCGCTGTATATCGGCGTTGCGCTTGGGGAATACATGCTTGTCGTCCAGCACCACGCGTACCCGCGCGCCGCGGTCGCGGGCGGCGATCATGGCCTCCACGACTTCGGAGAGCTGTAGGTTGTAGAGGGCGACGTCCAGAGTGCTGTTAACGGTATTTATCGCCCGAACCAGGACGGGGGTTATGGCGGTCTCTTCGGCGAAAAGGTGAAAGGGCAGGCCGGTATGATCGAAGCGGGCTTCGGCGGCGGGCGCGGGAACCTCGCGCAGGGGCGAGAGCAGCGGGACCTGGGACGCCAGGACGGAATCCAGTCCAAAACCGGCGGAACGGGCGGGCAGGGAGAGAAGAGAAAAGTGGAGGAGGAAAATTAAAAAAGAAAAGGCGGTTTTGACCATGTAGATATTGTATCCGCGCCGGAGGGCCGGCGTATCGGGCATAGGGCCCGGGGGCGCCGCCTATTTCGGCCTATGCCCGCCTGGGACCATCGGCATATGACAGGGCGCCCGAGCTTTACTATAATCGTTCTGGATGACTTCGAAAGAAACGGATATCAAAGTGTCACGTGTCGCCGGGGAGGACTCTTCCTGGCGCAGGGCCTTCAGGGCTTTCTACGCCGACTGCCCCCGCGCGGACAGGAGCGGCGTTGACCACGCCTATTTCGCGGCCTGGACGGGAAAGAGGCTGGCCGGCCACAGCGAAGTTTACTTCGACGGCGGTCGCTGGGTGCTGGACGGGCTCAGGGTCGCGGCGGAATTCAGGGAAAGAGGTATAGCGAAACGACTGACCGCCGCGCGGATACGCTACGCGATAGGAAGAGGGGCGAAAGAGGTATGGTACGCCTGCGACGACGGGAACCTGGTCACCATCTGCTGCCACCTGCGCTTCGGTTTCAAAAAAGTCTGCCCGGCCGGGCATTCCTGCAACGCGGCTACGGCCCACTGGTACCGGCTGAAAGTCACTAAAAAACTGCTGAAGGAACTTGACGGCGTCTCTCCCGCCTGAGGCCTGGCTCAGGCCGATTCCGTTTTCCAGGTCTCCAGCATCGAAAAAAGTATCGCGGCCACCACGGGCCCGAGTATAACCCCCAATATCCCGAACGTCCCTATGCCGGCGAAAATGGAGACGATCGCCAGCAGCGGATGCATGTTGGCCTGTCCCTTCAGGAAGGCAGGCTTGATGGTGTAATCGAGCATGCTGGCGGTAAAACTGATCACCGCGAGGACGATTATCTTCCCCATGTAGCCCTGCATATAAAGGTAAACCGCGCCGGCCAGGCAGACGGGGAAACTTCCAAGCACGGGGATCCAGCCGAATATAAATGTGATACCCGCCGCGATGAACATCCCGGGTATTTCCAGCAGCCAGAACCCGGCCAGCACCGTCAGGGCCTGGGCGGTGGCCGAAGCGGAGGTGGCCCAGACTATGGTGGAGGTCGTGCCGCGGAAAGAGGACCAGATCCTGCCCCTAAGGTCTATGTCGAGGGGCAGCCGGGCCGTCAGCCATTTCATGAAGGGGTCCCCTTCACAGAGGGCGAAGAACCAGGTCAGCACGACCAGAGCGGCCTTGAGCGTCACGGCAGGCAGGGCGGCGGCCTGTACCAGTATCGCGGTGCTGAGGCCGGCGGCGGCGTTGCGCAGGAATTCCATACCCTTGGACTGCAGCGCCGCGGGATTGTCCAGGAAGAACGCGGCGGGCTTAAGGGCCATCACGGAGGCTATTAACTTTCGCAGCAGCGCTCCGCCCTGGGGGCCCGCCAGGGCCTGGGTAAGCTCTACCCCCTGACTTATCGCGGCGTAAGTGAAGAAGGCCAGGGGAACGATTATCAGCATGAACATCAGGAGAAGAGAGACGGAGGCGGCCAGTTTAGGCCCGGCTCCCATGGCGCGCAGCCGGTCGTAAAGCGGGCGGGTAAGCAAAGCGAGGATCACGCCTATCAGCAACGAAAGAAGGAAAGGCCAGACCATCGCCAGGAAAATACCCAGGAAAACCAGTATAAGCGCCGGCAGGGCCGCCGGGAATTTTTTAAGGTCTTTCGTCATTCTTTCCTCCCGGCGCCGCGCGCGCCGTAAAAGCCGAGTATGATCCCCAGCGCCAGCGACCAGACGGCGGCCAGCCCTATGCGGAAATCTTCCGGCAGCATGAAGGTGACAGTATGCGCCGGGACCCAGAACCAGAGCAGCGAGAGCAGGGCCCTGTCTATGCCGGTCCAGTTCCGGCGGCCGTCGATGGCGTTGTCAATAAGACGGTGGACTATGACCAGGAAAGGACCGAACTGCAGGTTCATGGACAGGGAGACCGCGAAAGCGAAGGCGAAGAGGCCGAGCTGCGCGGGAAGCAGCCCTTTGGCGGAGAGCCCGGCGACGAAAGCGGTGAAGCCGGCGAAAGCGTATTTTATGCAGACGGCCAGGGCCGCCCAGCCCAACGCTTTGAGAAGCGCGACCCGCGGGGGGAAAGGCGAAAAGAACCGGCGCTCGCGCATCCAGGCCGCGGCGGCTTCGCCAAGCGTGCCCAGCACCGCGAACTGGACGATAGCGCTGAGGAGAGGATGCTCCCTGACAAGGGCGGCGTACGAGTCCATAGGCAGATTTTACAAATAAAAAGGCCCGCCGTCGCCGGCGGGNNTGGGCGCGCGCCGCTTCTTCAGTCGTTCAGCCACCAGTCGGTCGGACGGGAATCGGAGGAGTAGTCCACCGTCAGACCGATCGAATCGTTGATGGCGTACCGCTCGTACTTCGGGGCGGAATTATCCCAGGCGGGTTGTCCCGGTTTGGGGGCGCGTATCCACTTGTATATAAGGTCCGGGTCGTGGAAGAAGAGCGTCCGGTAGGGCCCGGCCGGTTTTCTGGTCCAGTCATAACGCAGGTGGGCGGCTACGTCGACGGCGCCCACGGAGCTCTCAGGTCCGCCCAGGAGCTTCTCGGGAACGTAGAAGGTGCGGCTCCAGGCGCGGGAAAGAGCGGCGAAATCGCCCGGCCCCGCCACCTGCACGGCGCTCACGCCCACATTGGCGCAGCCGCCGCCCTCGCGGTAGAGGGGTCTTACGCCCAGGCCGTAGCGCGTATCCACGTCCTCGGCGTCGTAGGCCCTTATGTAGCGCTGGGCCTCGAGGCAGGACTCGCGGGAAAGCTTGAGCGTCAGGAAGGCTACCTCGTCCTTCTGGTTGGAAAGCGAATCCAGCTGCTTCTCCAGCTCCGCGCGGGTCTGCAGCCTTCCCGGCACATGTCCGAAAAAAGCCGAATATCCGGCGCCGGCCATTACCTGGTCGGAGAAGCCGCCCATGCCTTCGGAAGGCACCTGCCCGGTGACTATGACGTCCCTGCGGCCGTCCGGCAGGGTGCAGCCTATCTCGAAGGCTACATGTCCGATGGCGTTGGTTTGTCCCAGCAGCTTCACGGCGGCCTGGTTGCGGGCGAAAGAAACGGCCAGCGAGCCGAGATCGCTCCAATCCATTGGATAAGGCGAAGGGATGGCGTAGATAGTTATGTGGTTCGGTAAGCGCCGGAAGGTCCGCTCCGCCGCGGCTGAAAAGCTGCCGGGCTTGCCGGCGCCGCCGGAACCTCCGCCCCTGTACGCAAGCGGGGTCGCGTCGGGAACCGCGATTTCGGCTACGCCGGCTTCGGCCTCCAGCCTTTCATAGGAGTGGAAAGCGTCGGAAGCGAAAGCGTGTGGGACAGAGAATAACAATCCTAAGACAAGGGATAGATATACCATACCTACAGTATAAGGGGGACCGGGGCGGGGAAGAAGTGTCCAAGGGCCCAGGCAGGGGGGGGGAAAGGGCCCAGGGTCAGTCAGCGGGGCCGAGCCCGCGGGTGGCGACCAGGTCCACGCCGAGGCCGAGGAAATTCTCCGCTACGGCCTGGCCGGTCTCTACGGGCGCGGAGACCACTATTTTCTTCACGGCGGACATGGCGTCCATCAGCCGCCCCTTTGGGATGGGAGCCGAAGTGCGCACGGGCAGCATCCGCAGCTCCAGCCCGCGCGTGAGGACGGCGGTGGTCAGCGTGCGCATCGGGGCCTCTATCTCCTGCCTGGCGTATTTCTCGCCGCGCGGGCACTGGTGGCCGGCTACCGACGACACCTTCCACTCGTTCTCCAGCGTCACTTCGAGCGCGCAGCCGCGCGGGCATTCGATGCAGGTCATCGTCCTTTTCATCGCGCGCCCCCGGCCAGGTACGCGGCCGCGGCCCTGCCGGCCAGCTCGCTGTCCCGGCTGACCCAGTCCACGAGGTCGTACACCTTGAAGGAGTTGCCGCAGGCGAAGACGCCGGGAATGGAAGTGCCGTTAAGTTCGGCGGAGACGGGCCCGTTGGTATGGGGATCGATCTCGGCGCCGGCCGCCTCCAGCAGTTCGTTCTCGGGTATCAGGCCGACGGAGACGAGAACGGTGTCGCAGGCGAGGCTGAACTCCGAGCCGGGCACGGCGGCTAAATTATCGTCGACCCTGACCACGTCCACGGCCTCCACCCTGTCGCGGCCGCGGATACGGGCCACCTTGTGCCGCATATAGAGGGGGATGCCGAAATCCTCGAGGCATTGCACGACATTGCGCACGAGGCCGCGCGTCTTGTCCTGTATCTCTACGACGGCCTTCACTTTAACGCCCTCGAGCGCCATGCGCCGCGCCATTATAAGGCCGATATCGCCGGAGCCGACTATGACCGCCTCGCGGCCCGGTATCCAGCCCTCCATGTTTATCATCTTCTGGGCGAGGCCGGCGGGGAATACGCCGGCGGGACGGGTGCCGGGGATGGGGATCATCTCGCGCGTGCGCTCGCGGCAACCCGCGGCCATTATTACGGCGCGGGCACGGACTTCCTCCAGCGCCCCGGGCCGCAGGTACGATATCTGTTTTTCCGGGGTCAGCCGGACTACGAAAGAGCGGAGGCTCACCTCTATCTCCGGCGCGGCCGCCACCATCTTAGCGAACCTGTCGGCGTACTCGGGACCGGTCAGTTCAGCCTTGAAGCGGTGCAGGCCGAAGCCGGGGTGTATGCACTGGTTGAGTATGCCGCCGAGATGGGAGTCTCTCTCGATGAGCAGTATGTCGCGTACCCCGGCGTCGCGCGCGGCCAGGGCCGCGGCCATGCCGGCCGGGCCTCCGCCCACCACGACGAGGTCGCGTTC
>DNQL01000304.1 GCA_003500765.1 Elusimicrobiota bacterium
CCGGACGACATGGCCTCGAGCATGGAGTTGGACAGGCCCTCCGATTCCGAAGGAAGTATAAAGACGTCGGCCGCGCGGTAATAAGGGAGCAGCTCGTCGCGCCGGCCCTCCAGGCGCACCGCGTCCTCCAGGCCGGCCGCTTTCACCTCTCCGCGGATGGCGGCCTCCTCGGGACCGGAGCCGACTATCAGCAGCTGCATGGCGGGACGGTCGCGCCGCTCGGCGAAGATCTCGGCCACGGCCTCCACGAACTCGCGCACGCGCTTCTCCGGGGACAGCCGCCCCACGAACAGGAAGGTCATAACCCCCTCGATGCCCAGCGCCTGTTTCTCCTTCATCTTCTCGGCGTAGAGCGGGGGCGTGTACCTCCCGGTATCCACGCCGTTGCGGAACGGCACCAGCCGGGCGTCCTTAAAAGCGGGCTCCGAGCGCAGCCAGTCGTAAACTTCCTTGTTCATGACCAGCAGCCGCGGCTTCGCCCAGGCGAAGAAGGCCAGCTTCATCCGCCCGGCGACCGTGCGGGTCGAGAGCGTGACTTCGTCCACGCCCCTGCCGCCGCCAAGCTTTACCAGCAGCCGCAGCCCCCTCAGCCGGCAGGCCAGGGCGGCCGCCACGGCGGGCGAGGAGGCGAGATGCACGTGCACCAGCTGGTACTCTCCGGCGTTGAGGAAGATATGGAAGAAGGCCTTCAGCATGAACCAGGCCGAATCGACCAGGCCGGAGCCCAGGCGGGAGGCGCGCAGCACCCGGAAGCCGCCGGTCTCCTCGTAAGCGGGCAGGCCCGGCGTCAGGCGCCGGGTGTAGACCGTGACCTTCACCCCGCGGGCGGCCAGCGAGCGCGACAGCTCGAAGGCCTGCTTCTCCGAGCCTCCCAGGGCCGGGTAGAAGGTCTGGCTCAGCATAAGGACCGACGATATCTTTTCTTTCCCATCCCTCATTTTATTTTTCCCCCGCGGCGCGCGCCGCCCCCCGTCCCGAGAAATCCCGCCAGACCTGGCCCAGCGACTGCCCCATCCAGTAGAGGAACAGGAGGCCGGTGACCGTCTGTATGGCGTAAACGCCGATATGCATCCAGCCGGCCATAGCCACACCGACGTTCATGTCAAGCCCCCAGCCGGACATGACGCGGGCCAGGGCGTATTCCATGTTCCCGAAATAGCCGGGCACCCCGGGCACGGATACCGCCGCCGCGCCGGTGAAAAGGAGCGTGACGCCCCGGGTGAAGGTCAGCAGGTCGTCTGCCCCGAAGGCCCTGGCCGCGAAATACATGTTCAGCACGTTAAGCGACCATTGAAAAAAACCCAGCAGGACTACGCTGACGGCGGCCCGCGGCCGGTGCAGCGCCCGCGCTCCCTGCGCGATCTGCCTGAGGGCCTTTTCCAGAGCCGGCAGGCGCCTGAAAAGTTTCCGCAGCAGCGGGCTGTCGGCCACCTCTTCGGCGAACACCAGCGCGCCGACGGCCAGCAGCACGCCGCCCAGCCCCGCCCAGAAGAAATGCGCGTACTGGGACACCGAGTCTCCCATTCCCCCGAGCGCGGCCGCGGCCAGGAAAAGCCCCACTATGACCAGGAGATCGAGCACCCTTTCGACCACTATGGTAGAAATAACGGTCAGGACCGGCAGGCGGAAAAGATTGGCCGCGAAAGCGGCCCGGGCCAGCTCACCCAGCCTGAAAGGCAGGACATTGTTCAGGGCCAGGCCGATGGACTGCAGGCGGAAGCAGTCGTAAAATCCGGCGCGGGTCAGCGGGGCCAGGAGCAGCGTCCACTTCAGGCCGCGGATGAGGAGGTCGGCCATGACCAGGGCGGCCAGCGGAAAGAACCAGCGCCAGTCGGCGGAGGAAAAACTGCGCAGGAAGATCTCCCTGTCCACGTTCCGGAACGCCAGGTAGAGGAACCCCAGCGATACCGCCGCGCCCAAGACTATGGATATGCGTTTCTTCATTTTCCGCCCGCTGCGGGCGCGTATCTATTATATATAAAGACTATACCCTAGGTCCTACGCGGGCCTGGGCCCTAAAACGGGCCGGGGTTGGGCCCTGCGCCTCTTATGGACGCCCGTTTTTAACGCTAGACTATATACATCAAAACCAGCAGGAGGCCGTTTAAAGATGAACCTTAAAGCCCTTTCCCTTATTCCCGCCGCGCTTCTCATGTGCGGCTCTGTCCGTCTCAACGCCCAGGAATTCAACCTGGACTCCGTGACCCTCCCCGAGGTCGCGGCCATAGAGGTCCCCGCGGCGCTGGAGGACGTTTCCCGCGCCAAGCCCGGCCCCCTCGCGCAGAAAGAGTGGACCGTCCTGGTCTTCATGAACGCCAAGAACGACCTCAGCGAGAGCAGCCTGCTGGGCCTGGTCGGCAAGTGGGCCGAGCGCGACATCAAGGAGATGAAGCAGGTCGGCACCACCGACAAGGTCAACATAGTGGTGGAGCACGGCAAGGCCGGCGAGGGCTCGCGCCGCCTGCTCATCAACAAGAAGGGCGGCTTCTTCTCCAGCGGCGAGACCAAGTACTCCGAGGACAAGAACGCCGACATGGGCGACTACCGCCGCGTCATCGACTTCGTCAAATGGGGCAAGCAGACCTTCCCCGCCAAGAAATACATGCTGGTGCTCTGGAACCACGGGCTCGGCTGGATAGACCCCAACCTGCAGCAGCACGCGGCCGGCACCGGCACCGACAACAAGGGCATCCTCTTCGACGACGACACCAAGAACTACGTCCGCACCCACCAGCTGGGCGAGATCCTTCGCCAGGCCGGCTACGTGGACATCCTGATGCAGAACGCCTGCCTGCAGCAGATGGCCGAGGTGGTCTACGAGATGAAGGACGGCGCGGGCCTCTTCGTCGGTTCCGAGGAGACCATGCTGGCCCAGGGCTTCGACTACGAGAAGCTGCTCAACTTCATTAACGCGGACACCAACTTCACCAACGAGAAGTTCTCGGACTTCCTGATGAACTGGTACAAGGCCTTCTACGCCGGCGGCATGAGCATAGGCCCGCTGACGATGCCGCTGGACTCCATCCCGGCCCAGCTCTCCACCGTCCGCCCCGGCCCGCTCTCCGAGCTGCCGGCGCAGCTAGACGCCTTCACGGCGGCGGTCATGGGGAATAACGAGACCGAGGCCGTCAAAAAGGCAGTGGCCGAGGTGATACGCTTCACCAGCATCGACCCGTCCGACAAGAAGAAGGTCATCGCCTACTACGCCGACCTCTACGACTTCGCCGGCATAGTCGGCCGCAACGCCGCCTCCGCCGAGGCCCGCCGGGCCGCCGAGACGCTGCAGGCCTTCATCAAGAACCGCCTGGTCATGCGCACCGTGGGCATCAACCGCGACGCGGAGAACGGCTACGACTATTCGAAGACCGGCGGCATAGCCATCAACATGACGCTGAAGGCGAAGAGCGTGCCGCCGCAGCTGGCCCAGATACACGAGACCGACTATTCCACCCTGTCGCTGTCGCGCGACTCGCAGTGGGACGAGTTCCTCACCTGGACCGACGGCGTCTGGCGCAACTGACGCCCGTTTAAAAAGAACTACCCGAAGCCCCGCCCCCCTCCCGGGCGGGGCTTTTCATTCCCCCGGGCCCGGCGCCGCTTGACCCCGCCTCGCGGGCAATGCTAGAATCTTTATGAACGAACGCTCGTTCATATATGGCGAAAACGGCGGTCAAACGCAAAAAGAGCGGCGCCCCCAGCCTCGACAGGATACTGTCGGCGGCGTCGGCGCTTTTCACGCGCAAGGGCTTCAACGGCACCTCCACGCGGGACATAGCCGGGCGGGCGGGAGTGTCGCTGGGCAATATCTACAACTATTTCGGCACCAAGGAGGAGCTCTTCGTCTCGCTGCTCGAAAAGCGCGAGAAGGAGTACTTCGACCCCGGCCAGCCGCTGATAAGGGCGCTGACCTCCACGGCTTTCCCCGATAATATCGAGGGCCTGGGCTTCGCAGCGCGCGAGACGGTGGAGAAATTCTCGGACTACATCCTCCTTATATACGTGGACGTGGTCGAGTTCGAGGCGCGGCACGTGAACAAGATGTTCGCGCGCATGCGGCAGGGCTACGCCGCGGCGCTCAAGGCTTCGCCGGCCGGCAGGGGCAGGATAGCCTCCGACATCGACCCGGCCGGGGCCCTTATGATGGTGACCTGGAACTATTTCAACTACTTCATCATGGAGAAGCTCTTCAAGGTGAAGGGGCATTACGGTATGGCCGACGAGCAGGCCGTCAAACTTTTCGCGAGGGTGTTCAAGCGGGGGATACTGGCATGACCACTGTAATCGAAAGACCGGCGGCCGGGCGGAAAGCGTCGTACGCCGGAAAACTGATAAGCGCCCAAGAGGCGGCCGGGAAGATAAAGAGCGGCGACGACGTGGTGGTGGCGCAGTGCGCCTCCGAGCCGCAGGGCTGCATGTCCGCCTTCCACACGGCGGCGCCGCGCGTGAAGGACGCCCGCGTCTTCTCCGTGCTCACGCTCAAGCCGTACGATTTCTATATGCGTCCGGAGATGCGGGGCCACTTCGAGCTGGCCAGCTGGTTCCACGCGCCGGGCTCCCGCCGGGCCCTGGCCGCCGGGGCCGGCACCGTCACCTATGTCCCCAATATGCTGCATCGCGCGGCGCTGGACCGCCTCCAGGCCCGCAAGCCCGACATCTTCTTCGGCACCTGCACCCCGCCGGACTCCAAGGGGTTCGTCTCGCTGTCGCTGGGCATCACCTACGAGAAGGACATGCTGGAGGCCGCGGACACCGTGATACTGGAGGTGAACCGCAACCTGCCCCGCACCTTCGGCGACACGCACCTGCACGTCGGCGAGGTGGACTGGTTCGTCGAGCACGACCAGGAAGTTCCCTCGCTGCCCTCCCCGAACCCGGACGGGACCGAACTGACCATCGGCAATTATATCGCCGAGCTTGTGGACGACGGCTCCACCATACAGCTGGGCATCGGCGGCATCCCCAACGCCTGCGCGCTCGCGCTCAAAGGGAAAAAGGACCTCGGCGTCCACACCGAGATGATGGTGGACTCGATGATGGAGCTCTACGAGGCCGGCGTCGTCACCAACAAGCGCAAGGCGCTGCTGAAAGACAAGTTCGTCTGCACCTTCGCGATGGGCTCCCGCAAGCTTTACGACTGGCTGGACAATAACCCCGCCGTGGAGTTCCGCCGCGGCTCCTGGGTGAACGACCCGGCGGTCATCCGCCGGAACTCGCGGATGGTGTCGATCAACACCTGCCTGACCGTGGACCTGACCGGCCAGGTGGCGAGCGAGTCCATAGGCCCGGTACAGTATTCCGGCACCGGCGGCCAGACCGATACCGCCGTGGGCGCGAAAGAGGCCTACGACGGCCTGGGCAAGAGCATCATCGCCTGCCGCTCCACGGCGAAGAACGGGACGGTGTCGGCGATAACTCCCATGCTGCCCGAAGGAACGGCCGTCACGCTGCACCGCGCCAACACCGACAATGTCGTGACCGAGTTCGGCATAGCGCGCCTGCGCGGCCGCACCGTGCGCGAGCGCGCGAACGCGCTGATAAACGTCGCCCACCCGGATTTCCGCTCCGGTCTCAGGGAACAGGCGGAGAGACTGGGGCACCTGTAATTTTTGGTATTTCTTTAATTAAACACGGAGGATAATAAAATGAAAGAAGTCTTCATAGTGGACGGGGTACGCACGGCGATAGGCAGCTTCGGGGGCGGCCTGGCCGATCTCAGCTCGGTCGAGCTGGGCAAGATCGTCACCAAGGCCCTGCTGGAGCGCGCCAAGGCGCCGGCGGCGGAGATAGACGAAGTCCTTTTCGGCAGCATTTACCAGGCCGGCCTCGGCCAGGGCGTGGCCAGGCAGATAGCCATCGGCTCGGGCATACCGGCCGAGAAGACCGCCGTGACGCTCAACATGCTCTGCGGCTCGGGCATGCGCACGGTGGCCATGGCCGCCCAGCAGATCCTCTGCGGAGACGCCGAGATGGTCGTCGCCGGCGGCACCGAGAGCATGACCAACGCCCCCTACCTGCTCAAGAAGGCCCGCGGCGGCTACAAGATGGGCCACGGCGAGCTGACGGACAGCATGATCGGCGACGGCCTCTGGGACATCTTCAACAATTACCATATGGGCATGACCGCCGAGAACCTGGTCGCCAGGTACGGCCTGACCCGCGAGGAGCAGGACAAGTTCGCGGCCGAGTCGCAGAACAAGGCCGAAAAGGCGCTGAAGGAGAACCGCTTCGCCGACGAGATTGCGCCGGTGATGATACCGCAGCGCAAGGGCGATCCCATAGCTTTCGCCAGGGACGAATATCCCAAGGCCGGCGTGACCCCGGAAAGCCTGGCGAAACTCCGCCCCGCTTTCAAGAAGGACGGCTCCGTTACCGCCGGCAACGCCTCGGGCATCAACGACGGCGCCGCCGCGCTTCTGATAGCCTCCGGCGAGGCCGTAAAGAAACACGGACTCAAGCCGATGGCGCGGCTGGTCTCCTACGGCTGGGCCGGGGTGGACCCGTCCGTCATGGGCATAGGCCCGGTCGAGGCCGTGCGCAAGGCGCTCAATAAAGCCGGCTGGAAGCTGGAGGACGTGGAGCTTATCGAGGCCAACGAGGCTTTCGCGGCCCAGGCCCTGAGCGTCGCCAAAGAGCTCGGCTTCAACAAGGACATAGTCAATGTCAACGGCGGGGCCATAGCGCTCGGCCATCCCGTCGGCGCCTCCGGCGCCCGCATCATCGTCACGCTGCTGCACGAGATGAAGAAGCGGAACCTCAAAAAAGGCCTCGCCACCCTCTGCATCGGCGGCGGCATGGGCATAGCCGTCTGCGTCGAACGGCAGTAAGCGCGCATCGGACGGATAAAAAAAGCCCCGGGAACCGTCCCGGGGCTTTTTTCATTCAGCGCCTGGCTCAGGCCGGGGTGGGCGGCGGGACCGGCGGGACGTCGGAAGGACAGGGAACGTACTTGGGACAGACCACCCAGTCTTCCGAGGCGACCTTGGAGTCCAGCTCGCCGAAGACCATGAGGGCCTGGAACTCCATCCTGTCCTCGGCTTTCTCCAGTGTAAGAACGTCTTCGGAGCCGAGATTTATCGATTTGATCAGAGACTTCGTTTTCATTTTATTCTCCCTGGGGTTTCCCCCGCCGCTTTATTATCTGGATCTTCAGGTCCGGGGGATTTCGATCTTCAACTACCCGGCTCTTGCCATAAACAGAGCAATTTTTATGCCCACAATATAGACCATTTAGTGTGTTTTTTGTTCAAAATATGCTCAAAAAACGATTTTTTACCCATATTTCTATTTTCATATGAAAAAACAGGCCCCGGAACCGCCCGGAGCCTGTTTTCGCGCGTCCATCACTATTTTATCACGCTGACCGCGGCGCTTTTGCCCTTCTCGATATAGTCCTCGGTAAACCCCTGCTTCTTTACCTTGAATCCCCAGTTCACGAAGTACTTGTCGGCCTTGGCCCGGAATTCGGCCGCGTCCTTTTCGGAGGCGAAGTCGGAGAGCTTGAAAGTCGCCTTGAAGTCCTGCCGCAGCCAATTGAGCGGGAACTCGAAGAACTTGGTGCCTTTCGACGAATCGAACAGCTTGTCCTGCACAAGTTCCACGCCTATGTGTACCTTGCCGCCGTCGTAGTCGCCGGTGAACTGGTTCCGGACGGTTAGCGTGAATTCCTTGCGCACGTCGTCGTAGGAGAAGGAGGCCAGCTCGGCGAGCGAGGCCTCGGGCTTCTGCGGCTTCCGGCCGTTGGGAAAGAGTTCCACCGAGTAGCGCCAGTCGGAGTTCTTGTCCCTGTAGGTGTATTCGAACGGGCTCTGGCGTATTACGAAAGACCCTTTCTTGGACTGGAAGTCGTAGCAGACCTCTATCTTTTCCTTATCGTACTGGCGCAGCTCGCGGTTATGTATGACCAGGTCCACGTCGGCGTCCACCCACTGGTGCTTATCTTTGCATACCGACCAGGTGCTGTAAACCCCGTCCACCATGCCGCTCACGTCCACGCATTCCTCCCACGAGTAGACCGCCTGCAGGCCGACGCGGCGATTGATGGAAGCGCCGTCGCGGGAATCCAGTTCCACGGTCTTGCAGACCTTCCGGTTCTGCCAGCCGCGGTTGGAGATCCTGGAAGCCTCTTTAGCCGCGGCTTCAGGAACGGTTATATCCGCGGCGGTACCGATAAGTTCGGAGACCTGCACGCCGCCCCTGGCGCCGGGCTTGCCGTCAAAGTCTATTTTTATTTCCTCCGCGCCGGCAAAAGACGCCGCCGCCAGTATCGCTATGAGTATCTTGATCATTTTTTGTCTCCCAGTCCCGATTTTTGACTCTCGGAACGTACAGAGCAATTTTAATGCCATTATAAAACCGGGGGGTTACCGGTTTTTTGGCGGGAATACAGGCAAATGGGCGTAAAAACCGGCAATAAAGGATATCAGCGACTTTTTCCAGCGAGAACATCCGCTGCCGGATGAAAAGCTTTCCGACCGGGCCCCGCGCGTTTCACTCATCCTACGCCGCGCCCCGTGGTTGAAACACGGCCCTTTTTTGTTATTATTGTCTATTATGGCCGAGACGGCGGGGTTGGTACTGGTAGTGACCATGGGGAAGGAGCTCCCGGAGGAGCTCAGGCCCTCCATGTCCGGAAGGGGGCTCGAGATCTCGGTGGTCCCCACCCTCAACTACGCCGCCGACCGCCTGGCCAAAGGCGACTGCCTGGCCATAGTCGTGGACTACGCCAAGGTCTCGCTGGAAGAACGCGAAGCCTTCCTGGCCCTGCACAAGCAGTATCCGAACATACATTTCTTTTCGCTGGAAACGATGGCCAGCAATTCCCCGGAACACCCGGCCCCGCTTCGCAGGCTGGGCTGGCCCATGCCCAACGGTTTCGCCGACCAGATGCGCGCCATAGACCGGCAGATAGTGCTGATCGCGGAGCAGGTCCTCTTCGTGACCGGCGCGGTCCAGACCGCGCTGCAGGGCGCCGGCGTCAAGCCGGTCTCGCTGGAATCCACCAACGACCTGGCCTCTTTCATCTCCGAGCAGAACAATGCCCGCATCTCCTCTTCCCAGCGCAAGAAGCCAAAAAGCCTCTGGTCCAAGCTCAGCGGCGGCGAAGAGGAGAACGCTTCCGCCGCCCAGTTCCTGGGCAACGTGGTGGTGGCGCAGTTCAGCGGGACGCAGGAGGACGCCGAGGCGCTGGACGCCGAGATACGCGAAGCCGCGCCCGAGGCGGTCTGCTACCTGGTCTCCGGCACGGACACCGCGCGCTACGCCCTGCAGTTCCTCCGCGAAGGCAGGCCGGTCTCACTGATGCGCGAACACGCCGGACGCATAGCCGGCGTACTGGCCGAACTCGCCGGCGGCGGCGCCGATACCCGCCTGAAAGAGCGCGAGAAAGAGCGCATACTTCTCCTGGACAATTTCAAGCCGGCGCTGACCATGCTGGGCCAGGCCCTGCTGGGGGCCGGCTACGAGGTCACGGCGTCGATGGACGGCGGCGAGGCGCTCAACCTCTGCAAGAAAGGGAGTTTCCACCTCGCCGTCATCGGGACCGCGATAAGTTTCGCCGAGCATTCCGGCGCCGAGCTGGCGCAGAAGCTGCGCGAGCGCGACCCCGACATGCGCATCATCTTCATGGTGGACCAGTACCCGCTCAAGGCCGCCCTGCAGGGCGTCAGCCAGGTCGTGGAGCTCGGGCTCGACGACGCGCTGCTGAAACCCGTGGAACCCTCGCGCCTCATCTTCTCCGTCCAGAAAGCGCTCGAAGCGCGCTTCCTGAAACTCGAGAACGCGCGGTTGCTCAAGGAGACCCAGGCGCAGAAGGAACAGCTCGAGCTGGTCAACGGCTTCCAGAAAAAGTTCTTCGCCACCGTCGCCCACGACGTAAAAAGCCCGCTGACCGCCATACTCGGCTACTCCGAAGTGCTGACCGGCAAGCTCAAGGCCATGCCCGGCGAGCAGCGCTACGCCGCTAATATCCAGACCTCCGCCAAGACGCTCAATGTCCTTATTTCCGACCTGGTGGACCTGGCCGCGATGGAATCCGGAAAACTGCGCGTGGAGATAGGAACCCTGAACCTCCTGAACGTCATCAACGACGTGTACGCGCGCGTCGAAATAGCCGCCCAGAAGAGAAATCTCAGCATGAAGCTGGAGGCGCCGCCCGCCCTGCCGCCGCTGGCCGGCGACGACGCGCGTATCGGCCAGGTGGTTCAGAACCTCTGCACCAACGCCATCCAGTACACCCGGGAAGGCGGCAGGATAACCATCAAAGCGGAGATCAAACCCGATCGCGTCGAGGTCAGCGTCATAGACACCGGTATCGGCATTTCAAAGGAAGACCTCCCCCGCATCTGGGAGCGGTTCTTCCAGACCAAGGAAGCGCAGGGCATGCGCAAAGCCGGCTTCGGTCTCGGCCTCAAGATCGCGAGAGAGATCGTTCAGCGGCACGGCGGCGAGATGGGCATAGAATCGGAGCTGGGCGTCGGCTCCAGGTTCTTCTTCTACATACCTTTCAAGGAAGGGACTCCGGTGCAGCAGGCGCCCGCGGCCGCGCAGAAAGCGCCCGAACCGGAGCCGAAACCGGCCCCGGCGCCAAAGCCTGAACCCGCGCCAGCGCCGCCGCCGG
>DNQL01000055.1 GCA_003500765.1 Elusimicrobiota bacterium
CTCCGCCGTGGTCATGCCGACGATACGTTTCTCGTCGTCGAGCGAAGGATAAGAGATGTTGACCTGCAGCAGGAAGCGGTCCAGCTGGGCCTCGGGGAGGGGGTAGGTCCCTTCCTGTTCTATCGGGTTCTGCGTGGCCAGCACCATGAAAGGCGACGGCAGCGGCCGGGTCTCGCCGCCGGACGTGACGCGGCCTTCCTGCATGGCCTCGAGCAGCGCGGACTGAGTCTTGGGAGGGGTGCGGTTTATCTCGTCGGCCAGTATCACGTTGGCGAATACCGGCCCCTTGATGAACTGGATGTCGCGCGCGCCCGTTCGCGGGTCCTGGCGCAGAACCTCGCAGCCGAGTATGTCGGACGGCATCAGGTCGGGGGTGAATTGTATGCGGGAAAAACTGAGGTCGAGTATGGAAGCCAGGGTGGAGACCATCAGCGTCTTGGCCAGCCCCGGCACGCCTACGAGCAGGACGTGGCCGCGGGCGAAAAGCGAGATGAGCAGCTGCTCCACCGCCTCGTCCTGTCCCACCACCAGCGAGCGCAGCGAGGAGAGGACCCGCTCCTTCACCGCCGGCAGGGTCCGGGCCCGTCCGAGTTTTTCTTCCTGGCGCATCTTACCTCCGGCCGGTCGCAGAGCTCCCGGCGCCGATTGCGGCATAGCCGCCCCGTTCCGTTCGCGGCGGCGGCCGGGCATGGCCGCGCGCCCCTGGAACTTATCCTGAGATTATATTTTTTCGGGGCGGGGGCAGTCTATCGGCGCGCGGCGGCCTGTAAAAAAAAGGCAGGGCTGCCTTTTGGGGGGTAGGGTGAGGGAGGCAGCCCTGACAAAATCAATTCTAACACCTCTTTTGATGTTTGTCAAGTGCGGCCTGTAACGAAAGTTACATACCCCGCGCCGCGACCGCCCGCGGCACGGGGCGCCTCCCTGCCCCTTCCCCCTGCTGCTCCCCGTAAATCTTCAGGCGGCGGACGGGTCTCCCACCAGGTCGCGGACGATCTTCTCCAGTTCCCTGAAAGAGAACGGCTTGGTAAGATAGGCGTCGGCCCCCGACCCCAGCATCCGCCGTTTGACGTTGTCCGCGTCGTAGCCCGTGACCGCGACGACCTTTGTGTCGCGGTTGAGGCTCTTGATTATCTCGCAGACCTTGAAGCCGTCCAGCCCCGGCAGCATTATATCCAGCACCACGAGCTCCGGAAGCTGGGACTCCATTATCCTGCCGGCCTCGAAACCGTTGGCGACCGTGAAGACCTCGAAGCCGCCGAGCTTGCGGAAGAAAGCCGCGGCTATCTTGAGGAACTTGGTGTCGTCCTCCACGATGAGGACCTTCAGCCTGGAGCCGCCGGCGAGGCCGGACGGCAGCGGCATCCTGTTCTCCTTCAGGAATTCCGCCAGGTCCTCCCTTGCCACGCGGCGGTGCCCGCCGACCGTGACGAAAGCCTTCAGCTTGCCGCTGTCGATCCAGTTCGCCACCGTGGTCGGGGAAAGGTCCAGGATCTTGGCGATGTCAAAAGTGGTGTAAGTTTTGTTTTTATTCATTGTTGTGATTTTTTTGATTTTGAAGTTATTTTTAATTGTAGAAAAAAAACTGACCGGCGTCAAACGCGGCGGGGGCCGGGAACCTCCCGGGGAACGCCCCGGCCCGCGGGGGGTTGCGCCGCCTCCCCTTAATTTAATATATAATTATTCAACTGACTGGGCGCCGCTCTCTTAAGGCGGAGGCCGGTCAAAGACACTACGGGGGTACGGCCTTGCCGCAGCGCAAGAAAATTTTCGTTGTAGACGACGATCCCAATGTTGGGCTCCTCGTCTCCGCCGTGCTCAAGAAATACGACTATTCCGTCACGCCCCTGAGCTCGGGTGAGCAGGTCCTGGAGCTCATGAGGACTTTGCGTCCCGACCTGATACTTCTGGACCTGCGCATGCCGGGCATGGACGGCTACACTCTCTGCCGACGGATACGCGACAACAGGGCCACGGCCGACATCCCGATCATAATACTCAGCGGCGTTTCCGAAGTGGACGCGAGGATCAACACCATCGAGCTGGGCGCCGACGACTTCATAACCAAGCCTTTCGACATGCGGGAGCTCCGGGCACGGGTCAACAGGATAATAAAGCGCAAGACCAGCGACACCGCGCTGGCGCCGCTGACCGGCCTGCCCGGCGGCCCGCTGATAGAGGAAGAGGCCCAGAAGCGCCTGGCCGCCGGGGAGGATTTCTCTTTCGCCTACGTGGACATAGACAACTTCAAGGCCTACAACGACGTCTACGGCTACGCGAAAGGCGACGAGGTGATAAAGAAGCTCGCGGCGGTGGTGCAGGACAAGATCCGCGAGCTTTCGGACCCGCAGCGCTGCTTCCTGGGCCACATAGGAGGCGACGACTTCGTCCTGATCTCGCCGCAGGAGGAGGGGGAAATCCTGGCGGGGGGGATAACCGCCGAGTTCGACAGGCAGATACCGTATTTCTACACGCCCGAACACAGGCTGCAGGGCTATATCTCCACGACCGACCGCAAGAACCGCCAGCGCCGGTTCCCCATAATGTCCATCTCCATAGCACTCATCGCGCCGCACGCCACCAGGCATTACGCCAAGCTGGTAGAGAAAGCGGCCGAGATAAAGCGCTACCTCAAGGACCTGCCGGGAAGAAAAGGCAGCGCCTTCCACAAGGACCGCCGCGAATGAACACCGAAGACGAACTCAAGGAAGGTACCGTTTTCGCCGGCTGCCGCATAGCCGGCAAGATAGGCCAGGGCGGCATGGGCACCGTCTATAAGGCCTACTACGAGGCTCTCGGCAAGGACATCTGCATAAAGTTCCTCTCTCCCGCCCTGGCGCAGGACGCGCGAAACATAGAGTTCTTCATGCGCGAGGCCCGCTCCGCCGCCCGACTGGACCATCCCAATATCGTCCACATCTACAATTTCGGACAGGAGAACGGCGTCTATTTCATCATCATGTCCTACGTCGACGGGCAGAGCCTCGAAGACCTCATAGGCGAAAAAGGCCCTCTCGAGGTGGACAAGGCGTCCGAGATACTCATAGAGGTGCTGGAGGGCCTGGGACACGCTCATTCCAAGACCATCATACACCGCGACATAAAACCGTCCAACATACTCATCACTTCCGACGGGCGTCCGCGCATAGTGGACTTCGGCCTGGCCAGGAGCATCAACGAGGAGAAGCAGCTCACGATGGCCGGTGAGATGGTCGGCACCGCCTACTTCATGTCTCCCGAGCAGGGGCTGGCCGGGACGGTGGACCACAGGGCCGACCTGTACGCCGCCGGCGCCACGCTTTTCTACATACTCACCGGCCGCCATCCCTTCGAGGGCAAGAGTTCCATCGAGGTCATACACAAGCACATAGGCGACCCGGCGCCTAATATCGTCCTGATAAAGCCGGACATCCCGCTCTGGGTCTCCACGGTGATCGACCGCTCGATGCGCAAGAAGCCGGCCGACCGCTACCAGAGCGCCGAGGAGATGGCCGGCGTAATACGCAAGTACCTGAAGGAAGGGATGTCCTCATCCAACGAGATGAGCCTGGACATACCCGAACTTACCCAGAGGATAAGCGATAACGCCGCCAGGAAGGAAGCCTCCATGGACGCGCAGGCGTCCCTGGCCAAATCCGACCGCTCCGCGGCGGCTCCGGCTCCTCCGCCTCCTCCGCCGCCTCCGCCGACCGGGCCCCAGCCGCGG
>DNQL01000128.1 GCA_003500765.1 Elusimicrobiota bacterium
AAAAGAAAATTATCGCCCCCGCCCACTGCAAAGAGTTGATCTTGCTTTGTTACTGACCTGCCCGCGCCCGCCTGCGGCTTCTGCCGAAGCCGCCCGCGTCGCGGGCCTGTCCCTTATAAAGTTCAACAGCATTTATTTCCGGTGGCCCCGATATTTATAAAACACCACCCAGGCGTCCGCTTCGCGGCCGCCCTGGTGGTCTTTTTTGTTATTTATCCGTAGCCACCGGAAGAAACCGATACCGCAAAGAATAAGCGGTAAGGCCAGGGCGGTAGCGGCTGGCCGCGAGGGGGCCGCCGCCCCCGCCCTGGCCCGCCTAAATAGCGAAGACTGCAACGACATTGTGAAACAGCTTGTTTCACAATTGGCATGGGGCCACATTATCTAAAACTGGGGGCCGGACTGCTTCGGCACCGGGGGTGCCTGGGGTTTGGGTTGGGGGGTAGCAGCCCGGCCCGCAATTTAAAAAGCGATTATAAAGACCCTTTACCCGCCTTCCTGGCCAGCGCCGCTACGCGCGCCAGGAGCACCTGCGTCTCCACCGGCTTGGGCAGATATTCATCCGCGCCGGCTTTATAGCCCTTAAGCTGGTCCTCCACCAGCGCCTTTACCGTAAGCATAATGACCGGCAGACCGCAGAACCTGGCGTCGGAACGCAGCCGCCTAAGAAGTTCTATCCCGGTCATGCCGGGCATATCCACGTCAAAAACGCATAAGTCCGCGCCCTCCCCCTCAAGCCGCTCCCAGGCGCGCGTTCCGTCGGGCGCGGCCGCCACTTCATAGCCGGCCTCCGACAGAACTGTGGTCACCAATGATCTGAAATTCTCGTCATCTTCGGCCACCAGTATTCTCATTTGTCCTCCCTGTAGCGGTAGCCGGCGCCGTAAACGGTTTCTATGTTCCCGCCGAAATAGCCCAGCTTTGCGCGCAGCAACTCCACATGTTTATCCACGTTCTGGAAATTGACCTCCTTGTCGCGCCAGACGGTTTCCACTATAAAACGTCTCTCCACTACCGCGCCCTCCCTGCCCACAAGCAGCGCCAGTATCTCAAGCTGTATCCTGGTCAGGCCGGGCACTTCCAGGAACCCGCCGTTTTTCTTAAGGGAGACCATGCGCCGCGACTTGTTCACCCGTATCCTGCCGGAACGGGACCGGACCTCTTCCAGGGTCCGCGCCGCCGCGGGCAGCGCCCAGCGCAGATTCACCCGCAGCTTGGCCTCCAGTATCCGCGGGTCTATATCCGCCCCGATGACGTCGTCAAAACCGCAGTTCAGGTGTTCCACTATTTTTTTACCAGACAGAGCCTCCGGCCCGGCGAACATGATTACCGCAGCGGCCTTAGCGCCGCTTTTACACGGACCGGCCGGCAATTCCCCGGCCATGGGCTCCTCCATAAGGATCAAATTAAGCGAACCGCAGGCCGCCGCCTGCCGCAGCTCCCCGGCACTATGGCAGAGCGTTACGTTCCAGCCGCGCCTGGCGAGAAAAGCGGCCCAGGTCCGGCAGGGCTCCAGGCCGCGGCTTATCATCAGAATCTGAATGTTCTTCATTTTCCATCCGCGGGCATCCCCCCGCTACCGCGCCGCTTTCCCCACGATAACTTCCCTTGCCGCCAGACCGAACCGGCCGCTGTCAAGCGAACCTTCGGCGGCATCCCCGAGCAGCAGGTAGCTGCCCGGCGGGATCACGCCCCTGTAATCGCGCGCGTAAACCCCGAGCATCCGCTTCCTCCTGCCCGTGAATTCATAAGGCCGGCCGGCGGAATTTTCAAGAACGGCGCCGTTCACCAGCAGCAGGCTTACGCCGTCCGGACGTTCTTCCAGGGCGAACCTATCGCCGGGCACGGCGCGCGCTATCTTTATGAGCGGGTCACGGCTAAATGAGAACCGGCAGACCACGATATCGCCTCTTTGCACCTCATGTTTGTCGTAATAGCCGTAATATATTCTCACGAGTACCCCGGCTTTAAAAAGCGGGCTCAGGGAATCGCCCCTTACCTCGGCCTCTTCAACCCTGAGGCCCGCCTGCCCCGCCGTCCGGCAGGCGGCGAGAAATAAGCACAGCGCCGGCGGTATGTATTTCAGTATCCGCACCATTGGCCGTCTAAGGCGCATAATAATCAACCCCCGTGGTTTTCCTGTTTCACGGCCCACCGCCGTCCGCCCGCGGCAAAAACCGCCCTCCCGGCTTTCCGGGGCGGGCTCAGAACACTTCCCGCTCCAGCAGTTCCCGCGTAAGCCTGGCGGCGTCGGCGTGCGACGTGTAGGCGCAGAAGCTCTGCACGGACTGGCCAATATCGGCCACCGCTATCCGGCCGCTCCTTAAAAGCGCGCGCAACTTCCGGTTGCGCAGACGGAAGCGGATAATGTTTCGGCGGCGCACCCGCACGCGCCCCGGTAATACCATATAGCCCACCCAATCTATGCCGCTGCGCACCGGCGTGACCGAGCGCTTCACCGGATGGACGCGCAGCCGAAGTTTCTCCGCCAGGAAAGCCTCTATCCGAAAAAGGACGGCCCATAATTCCTGTTTGTCCGCGCCGAAAAGCAGAAAATCGTCCATATAGCGCAGGTACGGCTTCCACAGTAATTGCTGCTTCACAAAATGGTCCAGCTCGCCCAGGTAGACATTGGAGAACAACTGCGAAGTAAGGTTCCCTATGGGAATACCGGTCGGCCTCTGAAGCGCGAACAGGTCGTCGCCGGGGAAATACGCGCGGAAGCGGACATCCTCCGACGAAGCCAGAATTGCGGCCATAAGCGCCAGCACCCGCTTGTCGGCTATATGCCGGCTCAGAACGGAGAGCATGATGGCGTGGTCCACGCTGTAGAAGAATTTGGAGATATCGGCCTTGAGCACGTACCCGGCGTGGAAGTGGCGCGCGTGTGCGCGGCACCGCTCCAGCGCCGCCAGGGTACCCTTGCCCTTGCGGCAGGCGAAGCTGTCGGGAATGAAGCGCGCCTCGAATATGGGCTCTATGATATTGCACAGAGCATGATGCACCACCCTGTCACGGAACGGCGCGGCTTTCACCTCCCGCACCTTTGGGTCGCGCACGGTGAATTCCCGGTAAGTACCGTGCCTATAGGTCCCGGCCAGCAGTTCCTCCTGTAGCTTTATGAGCTCCCGCTCCCGGCCGTAGGAGAACCCGGCGCAGTCCAGGCGCGCACTTTTTCCCCTAGCCGCCTTCAGGAAAGCCGAGTAGAGGTTTTCAAAAGTGCATACCCGTTCGTAGAGCCGTTTATAGGTCTTCATAAAGCGTCCGTACAAACCCCGGCCCGGTTCGGCCTTTCACCCGCGCGGGCGGGCTACCGGGCCTCGCCGGGGTACTGCGTTCTTCCCGCCCGGCGCTCGCCGGGCGGAAGAGGCGGG
>DNQL01000039.1 GCA_003500765.1 Elusimicrobiota bacterium
GCCGCCAACGTCTCCGCGGCGCGGGCCGCTCTGGCCGCCGCCGAGGCGGGCCTCAGGAACTCCTCCGACGAGGTATCCCTGGCCGCCGAAGACGCCTTCCTGTCCTGGCGCGAAGCCTACGCCTGGCTGGACGTGGCGAAAAGCTCCCTCGACGCGGCCGAGGCCAGGGCCTGGCTCGTGCGCAAGCAGTACCTGGCCGGGCAGACCTCGTATTTCGAGTGGAGGACCGTGGAGGACTCCCTTATCACGGAGCAAAACGATTATCTTTCCGCGGGGCGGGCGCTGGTGCTGGCGCACGCGGCCTTCGTCCGCGCGCTTGGAGAATAAAGTGAAAAGACCTTTTTACAAGACGAAAAAATTCATCTTCGGCGCCCTTATCGTGCTGCTGATAGGCGGCGGCTGCGCTTCGTTGCGGAAGAAGCGGGCCGCGGCCGAAGCCCGCCGCATAGCCGAGATGACCGCCGTGAAGCCGGAGCGCGGCGACCTGGTCACCAAGACGCAGGCGGCCGGCACCGTCGAGCCGGAGAACCGCGTGCTCGTGACGCCCTCCGTCTCCGGCCGGGCGGAGGAAGTACTCTTCGAAGAAGGCCGGCAAGTGGAAAAAGGCGCCGTCCTGGCCTGGATAAGTTCCAGCGAACGGACCGCTCTGCTGGACTCGCTCAAGATGAAGGAATCCACGCCCGAGGAGCGGCGCATGGTCGAGGAGGCCTACAACCTGACGCCGGTCGTGGCCCCCATATCCGGCATGGTGGTCAAGCGCTCAGTAGAACCGGGCCAGTCGGTAAGCCCCGCCAAAGAACTGGCGGTCGTCTCCGACCGGCTCATCGTCAAGACTTTCGTGGACGAGACCGACATCGGGTCGGTCAAAGAGGGCCAACGCGCCGAATTCTACCTTGACGCCTTCCCCAAGTCGAAGCGCGAGGGCCGGATCCTGGCCATCTCGCATGAATCCGTCACGAAGGACGGCGTGATCGTATACGAAGTAAAGGTCCTGCCGGCCGGCTCCACCAGGGACCTGCGCTCGGGCATGACCGCCGACGTCCTGATAACGACGGGGAGGAAGGCAGGTGTGCTGATGGTGCCCAAACGCGCGGTAAAGTACCGCGACGGCGGCGCGACGGTCTCGGCCAAGTCCTCCCCCTCGGCCCCGCTCGCGGACAAAGAGATAAAGACAGGCTCCACGGACGAGCGGATGATAGAGGTGAAGGAAGGCCTCGCCGAGACCGACACCGTATATTACTCGACCGGGATAGGCGGCGAACGTTCCGGCTTCCGCATGCGCTTCTGACGATGTCCCCCCTGATAGACATAAGGAACGTCTCCAAGACCTACGCCACCGGCTCCTTCACGGTCCGGGCGCTCAGGGACGTATCCATAGCCATAGAGCCCGGGGAATTCGTGGCCCTGGTGGGGCCGTCGGGTTCGGGCAAGAGCACGCTGCTCCACATAATGGGGTTCCTGGACCGTCCGGATTCGGGCGAGTATTATTTCGCGGGCCACCCCACGGCCAGCCTCGGCGAGGGGCGCCTGGCCGCCATACGCAGCCGCATGGTCGGGTTCATCTTCCAGTCCTTCCACCTCCTCAAGCGCACCACGGCCAAGGACAACGTGCTCCTGCCGATGGTCTACACGGGC
The DNA here is from genome assembly GCA_003500765.1 of Elusimicrobiota bacterium. Lineage (GTDB taxonomy): Bacteria > Elusimicrobiota > Elusimicrobia > Elusimicrobiales > UBA9959 > UBA2231. The sequence continues at coordinate 1,636 of DNQL01000039.1, forward strand.
CTGGGCACCGACGACCGCAAGGCGCTGGACTGCCTCTCGCTGGTCGGCCTGTCCGACAGGGTAAAGCACAAATCGAACGAACTCTCCGGCGGCCAGTGCCAACGGGTCGCCATAGCCCGGTCGCTGGTCAACGACCCGCTGGTGGTAATGGCCGACGAGCCCACCGGCAACCTGGACGCCGCGAGCCGGCACGAAGTGATGCAGGCGATAAAGTCGCTCAACGAGCGCGGCCTGACCATAGTGATCGTGACGCACGACGACGAGGTCGCGGCCATGACCAACAGGACCGTGCGGATGAAGGACGGGGAGATAGTCTCCGACGAGACCGTCCGCGCCCCGTCGGCTTCCGTCCCCGCGGCGGCGCCCCTGCCGGCCGCCAGGCTCGGCTTCTCCCCCTCCGAGTTCGCCGAACAGCTCAAGGTCGCCTTCAAGGCCATCTGGAGCCACAAGACGCGCAGCGCGCTTACCGTGCTGGGCATCTTCATAGGCGTCGGAGCGATAATCTCGCTGATGACCATAAGCGAAGGCTTCATGAAGAACCTGCTCTCCGGCGCCAGCGAGGACGACGCGAAGAAAGTATGGGTCACCCCGCGCTGGGAACCGGGCAAGCCCAGGCGGCGCTTCACGATGGGCGAGGTCGAGGCCCTGCGGCTTAAAGTGCCGCTGGCGGAGAACGTGCAGCCGATGCTGCATCGCGACCTGACCATCACCGTAGGCGACAGGCGCGTCGAGTCCACCATCAACACCCACGAGGGCTTCGAGCTGCGGGAGCAGGTCCCTCCCGGGGGGTATTTCCAGAACCGCAAGGTCGCGGGCAGGTTCTTCACCAAGTCCGAGAACCAGGCCAGGGAAAGGGTGACCGTGATAAACCACGCCCTGTCAAAAAAACTTTTCGACACGGTGGAGTCGGTCAACGCCGAGATAAAGATCAAAGGCCTGTCCTTCACCGTGGTCGGGGTGACCGAGGACCACAAGGCCGAGCAGATGTTCGGCGGCCGGCCGACGGCTTATATCCCGCTCAACACCGCGGCCAAGCGCGTGTTCGGGGAAACGCGGCTCGGGGCGATAGAGATATCCGCCCCGACGCCGGAGGACACCAAGGAAGCGAGGCGCCAGATAATAGATGTCCTGCGGGAAGAGCGCAATCTCCGCGAGGACGCCGAGGACGATTTCGAGGTGCGCACCTTCGAGGCGCAGATAGAGATGTTCAAGCAGACCATGGGGAAGATCTCGCTGGTGGTCTACGGCATAGCGGGCATCTCGCTGCTGGTCGGCGGCATCGGCATCATGAACATCATGCTGGTCAGCGTTACCGAGCGCACGCGCGAGATAGGCCTGCGCAAGGCGCTGGGGGCGCGCAACTCCGACATACTCAGCCAGTTCCTGATAGAGGCGGTGGTACTCTGCATGCTGGGCGGCGTGCTGGGAGTGGGTCTGGGCTACGCCCTGGCCTGGGCGGCCTACTTCTTCACCAAGGTGCAGCCGGCGCTCGGCGCCGGGACCATAGCCTTCGCTTTCGGATTCTCCACGCTCATCGGCGTGGGCTTCGGCTTCTGGCCCGCCATGCGCGCGGCCATGCTCGATCCCATCGAAGCCCTGCGTTACGAATAACGCTCAATACTTCCCGTAAATTTCCAGCAGCAGGTCCCGGTGCAGGCCGTCGAGGGCGGAGCCGGGGCCCGCGTAATTATTTACCACCGAACAGAAAGCCAGCGTGCGCCCGCGCTTCGTCTTCAGATAACCGGCGTATCCTCGCACGTTCCTGAGCGAGCCGGACTTCACGCGCAGGGCTTTCTCCAGCGGCGTCCCGGCGCCCATGCGCTTTATATGGCCGAAAGCGTCGGGGTCGCCCGGAAAAGGAAGGGAGTCGTAAAAAGCGGGGAACCACGGCTTCTTATAGACGGCCGCGAGCAGACGGGCGAAGGCGCCGGCCTTCGCCAGGTTGACCCGAGAGAGGCCGCAGCCGTCGGCGACGCTGAATCCGCCGGCCACCCCTTCGGCGGCCAGGAAATCCGCGACGGCCTTACGCCCCTCTTCCGGCGCGCCGGCGCCGTACTTCTCCAGGCCCATGTGCCGAAGCAGCAGTTCGGCGTAGAGGTTGAAACTCCGCTTATTGAGCGCGCGCACTATCTCGGACAGCGGGGCCGAGCTCGACGCGGCGATCTCGTAGGCGCCGGGCGGGACTTTCCCCTTGCCGGCGCCGCCGGACTTTATCCCGGCCGCGGAGAGCGCCTCCGCGAAAGCCCGGGCGGCGAACAGCGCCGGGTCGGGAAGCGCGGCCTTTATGGGGAAATCCACCGGGCCCATCGGGATGGTACCGCGCAGCGACGCGGAGTCCTCTCCCGGAAAGGCGAAGACATAGCCGTTATCTCCGGACCCCTCGGGGCCGGTCAGCATCAGGTTCTCGAACGACAGTCCCGGCATAGGGGGGTCGGTCCTGACAACTTCGGCCTTTTCGCCGGGGGCCGCGCCGGGCTTGAAATAGATCCTGTAAAGGTTGTCGTTGACGGTCAGGGCCGAGGGACGCGCGGCGTAATAATTGCCGATGTCCTCCCACGACCAGGAACCGGGCTGAAAGCTTTCGAACAGGCTCTCGTCGCCCAGGACCCGGCCGCCGACCGACTTTACGCCGGCCGCCTGCAACTCGCCGGCCCAGGCGGAATAGACCGCGGCCGTGGCCGGCGCGTTCCTGATAAGTTCCGAGCCCAGCGAAGGGTCGCCGCCGCCCACTACGTAAAGATCGCCGCGCAGGACCCCGTCCGCGGGTTTTTCCGAAGCCGCGAGCCTGGTGACGAACCGCCTTTCGGGTCCGAGGTATTCCAGCGCCGCCGCGGTTACCGGCAGCTTCATCGTGCTCGCCGGGACAAGGCTGAGGTCCGCGTCCCGCGAAAATATTTCCTTGCCCGTGGCGGCGTCCGTCACGGCGAAACCCCAGGAGGCGCCCGACATGGCGGGGGCGGCGGCCGCCTTTTTAACGGAGGAGGAAAGCGAGGCGGCCCGGGCCGGCAGGGCCAGGGACAGCAATGAGAGTAATATGGCTGTTTTCATATTTGCAGTATACAAAATGACGGCGGGAGAGCGCCCCGCGGCGGCGCCGGGCGGAATGGTGTCCCCACTCCTCCGCCCTATTTTATAGAATCACGCTATGGGAACAGTGAGCGACAAGACCGCGCTTTACGGCTGGCTGGCTTTCGCCTTCGCCTGCTCGGCCTTCTTCCTGCCGGTGGTTAACCCCGACATCTACTGGCACCTGTCGGCCGGGCGCTACATGGCCGGGACCGGGACATTGCCGGCGACCGATTTCCTCTCTTGGAGCATGGCCGGCGCGGAGTGGGTCAATTTCGAATGGCTGCCGCAGCTGCTCTACTACGGGGCTCACTCGGCAGGCGGGTTCCCCGCCCTGCTGCTCCTGAAGGCCGGCCTCTTCGTCCTCACGCTGCTGACGGTGAGGGCCTCGGTACTGCAGCAGGGGCGCCCGGCCGCCCTGCCTTTCGCGCTGATCTTTTTCGCCGCCGCGACGGTGTCCGGCTGCGACCTAAGGCCCGAGAACTTCAGCCTTCTTTTCTTCGCGCTGACGCTGCATTTCCTGGAAAGGGCCCGGATGCGCGGGGCGGCGGCCGCGCCGTCCAC
>DNQL01000255.1 GCA_003500765.1 Elusimicrobiota bacterium
CGGCCCCGAGGCCGGTTATCCCCCCCGCCGCGGCGGGAACGACGGAGCCCCCGCCGGGCTGGGAAGCCTGGCCGGGCCGCGGAAAGGCGTCTTTCAGAGACGGGACCATAGTCTACTGCCTTGAAATGAGGCAGATGGATTACGACGATAAACCCAGGTCCGGCTATTACCCGGGCCTCCTGTGGGGGAGGGAGATAAGCGGGAAGAAGTGGAAGCTGGAGATGATCGCGGATTACGATCTGAAAGCCTCCGGCGGGCAATGGCTCTCCGTTTTCGTCTGGCTGGGCGAAAAAGAAGCCCATCCGCACCGAGGCTCGTCCCGCAGCGCGCTTACACTTACCGCCTTCCGCCAGATGGATCCGGGTTACGGGAGCGACAATTTCGGCCTGGCCCACGAACCGAACGGGGAATCCAAAGACCTGGGCCGTGAGATAAACAGCGTTATCTTTGAAAGGGACGGCAATCTTTTCACCGTCTACGCCGGCGTGGACGGGAAGGATTACAAAAAAGGCCTGACTATTTTCTCTCCCCGGGCCGGCGAGGCTCCTTCACAGCGAATCGTGCTCGGCGGGCAGGCCTTCGGCGATCCCGGCTCCTGCGCAACGTACAGGAGCATAAAGTTCAACGGCGATCCGCTGTTCTGACCCCGCGTCAGCCGCGCGCCAGAAGGGCGCAGGGGAAGGAAGAAAATAAGTCTTTGAGAGCGGCGGACTCTCCGGCCTCGAAGGTCCGGCCGGAGAAGGCTTCGGTGAAAGTCCCCCGCAGTTCCGGCGGCAGGGCCAGCCGCGTGTCCTGCCACAGCTCGCCCAGCGGCGGCTGACCGGCGGGGACGAACCCGGATATCAGGCGCGGCACAGCCGCTATGACAGCCCGGCCCTGATTGACCCTGGCGAAGGCGAAGACGCTCTCCGCGTGCGTTCCTTCGGCGGCCAGCGGCAGATAGGTCCCCCCCTCGAAAACATCTTTCCTTTCCGCGCGCGCGGCCAGCGCGCGCCATGTAAGGAACAATTTTATCTTCCCCGACGGCAGATCCGCCAGCAGGCCGGCCATGAGCGGCCCCGGTCCGGCGGCATAATCCCTCTTGATCTCCGCCAGGAGGCGGGAACGCAGCGCGAAATCCACGGGGCGGCGGTTGTCCGGGTCCACCAGGCTGAAGTCCCAGAGCTCGCAGCCCTGGTAGATGTCCGGCAGTCCCGGCGCCGCCATTTTTATCAGCGCCTGCGACAGGGAGTTGAAAGCGCCGTAGAAAGAGATCAGGCGCTGGGAGGGCAGGAAATCCTCCAGGAACTTGTTCTCCGGGCCGGGCTGCAGCGCGCGGTCGACGAAGCCGCGCAGCGCGGCCTCGTACTCGGCGTCCGGTTTTATCCAGTTGGTGTCCACCTGCGCCTCGCGCGCGGCCTTCACCGAGTATGCCTTTATCCTCTCCGCGAAATCCGCGCCCGGTTCCCCCTCCGCCGGCCAGGCGCCCAGCAGGGTCTGGTAGAGCAGGTACTCGTCGTTGCGGGACGGCATCTCGCGGCCGGCGGCGTCCCGGCGGCGTCCGGCCTGGTTCAACTTCTCCCAGCGGCGCAGGACGGCGTACCATTCCCCCGGCGTCTCCGAGAGCACGTTGATCCTTGCGCGGACGTCCTCGCTGCGCTTGGTGTCGTGCGTGGACGAGCAGTTCATCGTCAGCGGCGAGCGCGCGGCCCGGCCCGCGAAGAAAGCGTGGACCTCCTCCGGCGCGAAACCGAAGCGGTCCGGCGAGCCGCCGACCTCGTTGAGCGAGGCGAGGCGGTTGTAGATATAGAGTATCGTATCCTCGAAACCCTTGGCCATCAGCGGCGCCGTGTACTGCTGGAAGGCCATCACGCAGGGCAGGATATTATCCGCGCTCTCCCCCTCCAGCGACTTATGGCCGCCCAGCAGCAGGAAGGCCTCGATGAAGTTCAGCTCGTAGCCGAAGTCCCGCAGCCGGCGGCGGGCCCCGTCGACGGCGGTCTTTATACAGGCCCTCTCGGCCTCCGTCGGGCCCTGCGGGCCGTTGACATAAGTGCGGTACACCGGGAAATTGGCCATCACCTCCACCAGCGCGCGGCGCAGGCCGTAGAGCGTGATATCGCGGCCGTACCGGTCGTCGGCGGCCGACTTCTTCATCATGTGGGCGAGGTTGTCGATATTGCCGGCCAGGTGCCGGCTGATCATCATGCGCTTCTTGGCCACCACCATCTCGTCGTAGCGCGTCTCCAGCCCCGTGAACCGGTAATAGAGCCGGCTGAACTCCTTGTCGCTCTCCCGCCGGCAGAACAGCCCGTTGGCGTAATTGGTGAAATCGTAGCCGGTGGTGCCCTCTATCGGCCAGTCCGCAGGCAGCTCCTCGCCGGGCGCGAGTATCTTTTCCACCGTCAGGTACACGTCCGGCCCGGCGGCTTCCCTCAGGCGGGCCAGGTACCCTTGCGGGTCCAGCAGGCCGTCCACGTGGTCCACGCGAAGGGCCGTTACCGCGCCGCTCCCGGTAAGACGCAGGGCCGCGGCGTGCACCCGGACGAAGACCTCCGGGTCCTCGACGCGCACCGAGATGAGCTCGTTTATAGTGAAGAACCGCCTGTAATTTATCTCTTCCGCAGCCACCTTCCAGTAGGAAGGCCGGAAGAACTGCGACGAGACCAGGCCGTCCAGCGCGTCGAAAGAGGCGGAATCCCCCTTACGCCCGTTGAAGCGCTCCACCGCGGAATCGACATGGGCGCGCACCGCTTCCGATGAGGAATAGAGCTCGCGGAGCATGCGGCGCGCGTGGGAGCACTGGCCGGCCGCGGCAGGGTCTTCCGACTTCAGGCCGCGGAAAAGTCCGGCGGTGCCGATATAGCGGGACAGCTCGGGGCTGTCGGGCCCCAGCGCGGCCTCGAGCGGGGCGATATCGCCGCCGAAGACTTCGCCGTAGCTCTCGGCGCGCAGCGGCAGGCGCAGCGCGTAGTAGGCCAGCGCCAGACCCTCCTCGTCATAGACCAGCTTAAGTTCCCCGTTCTCCAGCGCCTCGCCGTAGAACGAACCGAGGAACGGCGTCAGTATGCGGCCGCGCAGGTTCTCGTAGATATGGTCCCAGTCTATATCGAAGAACCCCTTGTACTGCGAATGGGGCCCCTTCTCCATCACGTCCATCAGCATCTCGTTCTGGCTGTCATAGGACATGTGGTTGGGGACTATGTCCTGCATTATCGAGAGCCCCGAACGCTTGAGCTCCTCCGAGAGGGCGGCCAGCCCCTCCTCGCCGCCGAGCTCCGGGTTTATGACCGCGGGGTCGGTGACGTCGTAACCGTGCAGGCTGCCGGCGCGGGCCTTGAAGACGGGCGAAGCGTAGAGATGGCTTACGCCCAGTTCCTTCAGGTAGGGGGCCAGTTCCGCCGCGCGGGCGAACGGGAAGTCCTTGTGCAGCTGCAGGCGGTAGGTCGCAAGAGGCGTTCTCATATCAGTAACTGAATTTCACCTTCAGGGATCCGCTGTTCTTCTCGAACAGGTCCAGCCAGCGCCGGGCGTCCGCGTCGCCGCCGTCCGC
>DNQL01000258.1 GCA_003500765.1 Elusimicrobiota bacterium
GAAGCCGGTTTCGCCGGCCTGCGCGCGGCCTTCGCGGCCGGGGCCGGCGGCGGGACCGATCTGGAGATAGAAACAGAGGCCGCCGGAAAGAAGTTCCGGGCCAGGGCTTCCGGCTCCGACGCCCGCCCGAAAGTGGAGCCGGAACTTTCCAGTTCGCTCAGGGAAGCCCTGCTCGCGTCCAGGCGGGGGCTGAAGGATTTTTTCACAGCGAAGCTGAAGCTCTAAGGAGAAAAACATGCCGAAAAAAGTCATCATCATCGGTTCCGGCCCCGGGGGATACCCCGCCGCGCTGCGTCTTAAAGACCTGGGCGCGGAAGTTTCCATAGCCGAGTCCTGGGATTTCGGCGGCACCTGTCTCAACCGCGGCTGCATCCCTTCCAAAGCCTTCCTCGACACCGGCCACCGCGTGCACGCCTTCGACGGCCTGCGCAAGCTGATGAAAGACGGCTCCGGCGCCAATTTCTCTCCCGACATGCTCGACTGGGAGAAGGTCAAGGCCCGCCGCGCCGATGTCGTCTCCAGGATACGCGGCTCGCTCGAGAAACTCTTCCAGGCGAAGAAAATAGAAGTGCTGCGCGGACGCGCCGTCTTCAGCGGCCCGGACGAGGTCACCGTGACCGGCCCGCAGGGCGAAGTGAAGAAAACTTTCGACGCGGCAATACTGGCCGCCGGGACCCGGCCCTCCTTCCCCCCTCCCTTCGACGCCGTCAAAGACCAGCTTACCGATTCCGACAGGGTCTTCGACCTGCCGCGGCTGCCAGAGTCGATACTCATCGTGGGCGGCGGCGTCATCGGCCTGGAGTTCGCCTGCTTCTTCAACGCCATCGGCGTGAAGGTCGAGGTGCTGGAACTGCTGCCCGACATACTGGCCGGCGAGGACCCGCAGGTCACGCGCGCCGTACGCTCTTCTTTCGAGAAGCGCGGCGTGAAGTTCCATTTCGGTAAGAAGACGGCGAAAGTGGAGATAAGCGGCGGCATGAAGACCGCGGTGCTGGAGGACGGCACGCGGCTCGAGGCCGAAGAGATACTGGTAGGGGCCGGCCGGGCCTCCGCGCTCGAAAACATGGGCTTGGACAAGATCGGGCTGGAGTGGAACCGCCGCGGCGTGAAAGTCGACGGCGGCATGCGCACGCCGGTCCCTAATGTATACGCCGTGGGCGACGTCAACGGCCTTTCGCTGCTGGCCCATTCGGCCAGCCGGCAGGGCGAGATAGCCGCCGAGAACATCATGGGCGGTTCCCATGAGTTCGACGATTCCATAGTACCCAAATGCGTCTACGCCTGGCCCGAGGTCGGCTCGGTCGGCCTCAACAAGGCGCAGGCCGAGGCCAAAGGCCTGACCGTGAAGACCGCCCGGGCCTTCCACCTGGGCATAGGCCGCGCGGTCGCCTCCGACGAGACCGAGGGCTTCGTACAGCTGGTCTTCGACGCGGCCGACGACACGGTGCTGGGCGCGCAGATAGTCGGCGGGCCGGCCACCGAGCTCATACACGTGCTGGCGCTGGCGGTGAAACTCAAACTCAAGCGCAAGGACCTCAAAGAGATCATCTACGCGCACCCCACGATGGCCGAAGCCATACACGAGGCGCTGCATAAATGAAGCTGATCTCCTGGAACGTCAACGGCTACCGCGCAGTGCTGAAAAAGGGCTTCGCGGATTTCCTGAAGGCGGAGAAGCCCGACATACTCTGCCTGCAGGAGACCAAGGTCTGCGAGGAACAGCTGACGCCGGCCGACACCTTCTTCCCGGGCTATACGCCGGTCTGGCGCTGCGCCGAGCGCAAGGGCTACAGCGGCGTCGGCGTCTTCTTCCGCCAGGCCCCGCTCTCGATAAAAAAAGGCTTCGGCGAAGACCGCTTCGACAATGAGGGCCGCACCCTCTGGCTGGAATACCCGGACTTCCACCTGCTCAACGTCTATTTCCCCAACGGCGGCCAGGGCCCCGAGCGCATAAAGTACAAGCTCGAGTTCTACGAGGCCTTCCTGAAGCACATCGAGAAGCTGCGCCGGACCGGCAAGGCCGTCGTCTTCTGCGGCGACGTGAACACAGCCCACAAGGAAATAGACCTGGCCAGGCCGAAGGAGAACGAGAAGAACACCGGCTTCCTGCCCGTCGAACGGGCCTGGATCGATAAGATCGTGGATAAAGGCTGGGTGGACACTTTCCGCGAGTTCAACAAGGAGCCCGGCCAGTACACCTGGTGGGACTACAAGACCCGCGCCCGAGAGCGGAACGTCGGCTGGCGCATCGACTATTTCTTCGTCAACAAAGAAAAAGCGCCCCTGCTGAAAGGCGCTTTTATCCTGCCCGCCGTCCAGGGCTCCGACCACTGCCCTCTGGGCATAGAGCTCAGCGTTTAATATCGGACCCTGACGCCCGTCAGTAGGCAAAAGGACCCGGCGACGATTGGGACCAAAGCCTCTTCTTACTGGTTCCCTATTTTACGTACTCTATTGATTGCGTCATCGTTGGGGAACATGCCCCGGGACAGCCGTTGCTGTACCCGTTATATGACGCACACATAAAGGCGATGAGCAGCCGCTTATTTTCCATCAGCATTTGGGTCTCAGGAGAGATTAATGACTAAATTTATCGTGTTATTCCTAGGGGCCTCAATTGTCGCGGCCCCTTACGCGAACGCCGACACACCGGCTCTTCGGCTACTAAAGGAAACCGCGCCACTGACCTCTGATATTTATGAGTTCACAGAACCCTTTTTCAAAAATGCCCCCTCACTTCGGCATCTGGACTGGATAAATTCTTTACAAGTTTTCTATGTTGACGGAGGGGCTCTCTTCAGCCACGATGGCCGCAATTATTCGGTAAGACTTGTATTTACTCGCGGAGAGTACGATCCCTATATCAAGAACTATCGTCCCATTGCCGGGGTTATAATTTCGGACATAACAGAGCCGGGCAATTTTCGGACATCCGAGATGCGCAGTTTAACCGAACTCACCGAAACCGCGGGGAAGTTCAACGGCAAGATAAAGTTCAATTACTGGAGGGACATACTGAGAGTCTGGGATATTTCCGGCAACCACATAAAGGATTTTAAGTATATCGACCTCCTTTCCTCGTGGAGGACGAATGGCACAAAATACGCGACAGAATATCGCGGCACTAAAATATATCTCATCCCGCAGTGTTACTGGACCGGCACAAGATTTAAACATGGTTATGTATTAAGCCAGCATGGGCCCACTCATCCCGATAGCGGCCTGCCGCTGGATTTTGCGGAGCTTTTCACCTCGCCGGAACCTACAGCATACAAACCCATCGCCTATTCCATACCCCTGGCCATAAGCTTCAAACATTTAGGCGCACAGGGAAAGCCAGGCAGCTGGAGCATTCAGGACCTGACCGAGAACGACCTTATGGACGCTTTGGCGGATGAATTAGAGTAAACAAGGGCACCATGAAAAAGCGGAACATGCTGATATGCTCGGCGATAGCCCTGCTCTCACTTATAACGGGAGCGGCCGGGGCCTTCCTTTTTCTCCTTTCCACTATGGCCGGTAAAGCCCCCGCCGGCCCGGCGCAGGTCCCGGGTTGGGAGGGGGCCTATTACAACTGGACCTATAACGCCGCCCCCTGTCCTGACGCCACTCCAATGCGATATGAGGACGGGAATATCAGTTTTTTTTATTACTCCGCCAAGGATTGCGGAGGCGGAGAGAGAAAAACCGGATCACACTCGCCGCCGGAAGCCACACCGGAAAAGTTACTCGGTTACAAAAGCATACCGGGACCCTCGGAAAGCAACATCAATGTCGGCATGGCCAAGCCTGACAAGAGCGGCCCGGCGACGAAGAAAAAACTGGAAGCCTTCGCTCTCGCTCACGCGAGGGAGCGGTTAAAGGGCGAATTAAAGACAAAAAAAGATTTCATCCCCGGTTCATTCTTCTCAATGCTTATAAAGTCAGGAGCCAGGGAGGTCGTGTATATTTCAGCCCAGGACGGGACCTTATACTTTTTTACGGACCATGACATGCCTATGCAGCGCGGCGATTATCGTTTTATGGACGCCCTGGGCTACGCGGTCGGGTTTAGAGCTTTCTCCCTGGACGATTACCCCAGTTTCGGGCTGAAGCGATGGTTCAGTTGGCCGGCATGGGAAAAGCATATGGACTGCAACTTCGACATCATGGTAAAGACCTTGTCAGTGAACAGGAAAACCAAATGAACATAAACCTGTTCTTCACCCTGGCATCGCTTTCATTTATGTTTCCGATAAAACTTGACGCTTACAGCGGGAAGTACACGGACGCGGAGCTTTCCGGTATTTTCGATTCCGCTTCGGGCGTCAAATTAGATACCGCGGCACTGCCGGAGCCGGCAGTCCCCCTGCCGGCTCCCGCGAATGTCTCCAATAGGCCGGGGATCGACCTTGAGGAGATATGCCGCGGCAAGGACCTCTGCTTTTTAGACAACTACATCAATCAATTGCAGGATCGCGCGGATATCCAGACCCACATACAGTGGATAATACAGGACCTGTATGAAAGCTTTCACAACTACGCGCAGGACCTGAATCCGGAAGAAGAGCGTACCATTGGCGACGCGCTCTCCGCTCTGCGCGGGACAACGGCAGGGACAAGATTATGCGTTAACCTGGGCGCGGCCGAGTGTTCAATAAAGTCATTGACCGAAAAGAAAATACTTATAAAAGCCAAGAATTTGCCCGGGGAAGAGGACGCAAAAACACTGGTATACGCGGGCAAGGTACTGGTCGTAATAAACAGGAAGTCCGACTTAAAATCCCTGAACTGGGCCCATATTCTCGGGCATGAGCTGAGTCACGCGGAAGATTACAAAAAATTTAAGCGCGCTCTGACGGACACCTATCGTCTTAGCACGGAGACGAAGGCTCACCTTACCCAACTCCACGTTTACAACGAATTGAAAGGAAAATTCCCCTCGGCAATAAACAGGCCCGCCCTGAATTTCCTCATCCAGTTCTGGAACTGGAAAGAAAACGGCGGAAAATATCCGGGAAATTTCATGGGGCCCGATGGGGGAATCGTCAGCGCGGAAAAACTCATAAACGCTATCGGACCCGTAAACCGCGGGGTCGAGGGCGTCCGCGGGATGGTCCTGAATTACTTCTATATCGATTTGCCGATGAACACGACCCTTTCCGTTAACGACCCCCTACAGTGGGAAATGCTGCGAGGAACGGTAATCCTGGGCTATAATTACAACTACTGGCGGAGCAAAAACCCGGGGCTGGCCAACCCCGCGACGTCGTCCGGCTCGTATGATCACGGATCAGGGAACGGGCCCGCCCCATCGCCGGACCCGGGGCCTGTTTCGCCATGGCCGTTCAACCCCAATCCTCATTTCCAGGACGGGATATAGCGGAACGGCTCACATTATTCCGCCGCTATTTTTTAGACCGGACCGGACGGGCTTCTGCGACGCGGATGTAGGAATCCGCGGTGTTCTGCACTTCGTAGAGCGGCGTCAGAGAATAGGCGGGGCCCGGGTCGGTCTCCGCCGTGGGTTTCCCCGTCGAGTAAAGCACTTCCTGCATCACGACTATCCCCGGGTATAACTTCCTTTCCAGCCCTTCAAGCAGTTCCCCCGAGTTATTGCGCGCGTACCAGAAATTCACGGCGCCGTAGCCGCGCACGGTGAACAGCCGCGGCCGGTCCGACACCACCAGCATATTTTTCTCCCCCAGCCTCTCCAGGAAAGCCGCCTCGTGCTTATGCTGGCGGGTCAGTATGAGCAAATTCATGTAGCGGTTCTCGGCCGCCGTAGGAACGTGGGTGATAAAAAGCGCGGCCGCCAGCGAGAGGATAACGGGGCCGGCAGCCGGCTTGCGCGCGGCGATCCTGCAGAGCAGCGCGGCCGCAGTCAGGGAAAGGGACAGGATGAACGGGATGAAAAGCCTGGCCGAGGCCTGCTCCAAAGGCACACCGGCGTGATATGAAAAAGTGATAAGGCCGTATGCCATGAAGCCTGCCAGCGAAGCGTAAAAGACGGTCCTCCTCTCGCGAACCTCCGGGCCGCCGTCCCTGAAAACCAGCGCCAGGATCAGCAGAGCCGAAACCGCGCCGATGATCGCAATGGCCGGCGAGTACGGGTAAAAGGAAGAAAAGTCCAAATTTACGCGCAAAAAAGACAGGAAGTTCGGCCAAAGATGCGCGGGAGAAAAAGCCGGCACCCCGGAAGGGTTCTGGTAGTTTATGGCCATGCAGAAGCGCTGGCAGAAGGCGGGCAGCAGCATCAGCGGAGTCAGCAGGAAAGGCCAGGAGGCCAGCTGCTCCCGCTTCAGGCGGCCCGACAGCAGCAGCGCCAGACCGACGGCGGCCATAACGGCCGGTCCCTCGTAGCGCACATTGGCCATGACGGCGAGGGTGAACCAGAGCGTGGCGAAGGAGCCGCCGGAAGGCTCGCGCAGGAAGCGCCTCAGCGCCAGGAAAGAGAAGAACATGAAGGCCGCGTACATGAACTCCATGCCGCCCGACGAGGCCGTCAGGGCCAGCAGAGGCTGGGAAGCCGTAATAAGCACCGCGGCATAGGCCGGCAACTGGCCGTAGAGGCCGCGGAAAAAGACGAAAACGGACCCCAGCAGCGCCGCCAGCAGGATGAAGTTGACGGCGAAGGCGTTGGCCGGGCGGTAGCCGCTCACCGCGTGGACCAGCGAGGTGAAGAAGGGGTACATGTGGGGGCGCTTCTCGGATTCGCGGGCCACGGGGTGGGCGTTGTGATAATAGTTTTTGGACATCGTCACGATATCGGCGCGTCTTTCATATACCATGGACCTGGAGACGCCCAGCAGGTTGGCCTCGTCCGCCAGGACCCGGAACTCCGGCTTCACGCTGATAAAGACGGATGCGGCGACCGCCAGCGCGAAGAGGAGCCCGGCGCCGTACTCACGTATGGGGGAGCCGGTGTCGAAAGCTTTTTTAAGCGCCGGGGCCAGGGCCAGGACCCAGGCCGAGAAGATGAATGCCATGAAGTAGAAAGCGCCGCGGTTCACGAAAATCTCCCCGCCCGGTCGGTCGCCAAGGTACCAGCCCGCTGCGGCCAGCGGCGCCAGGAATACCAGCACCCCCGTCTTGTTCGAGCGGAGCGTAGGAAGGAACTCTTTCATAATGATCAATAATACAAAAAGCGGGCGGCCGCGTCCCACTTGTCCCCCCATTTCCATATTTGTTATAAAATAAAGAAGTTCCCCTCTGTAAAAGATCCCGCAGGAGGTAATATGTCCGCCACTCAGACCTTACGCCGCACCGCTCTCAACGAGACCATGAGGAAGTACGGCGGCAAGATGGTGGACTTCCACGGCTGGGAACTGCCGATACAGTTCTCCGGCATCCTGAAGGAGCACGAAGCCGTCCGCAATTCCGCGGGCATCTTCGACGTCAGCCACATGGGCCAGGTCTTCGTGACCGGCGCCGACGCCTTCAAGCTCCTCCAGCAGACCAACGCCAACGACCTGCGCAAGGCCACCCCCGGCAAGGGCGTCTACTCCCACGTGACCAACGAGAGGGCCGGCCTGGTGGACGATATCATCGCCTTCTGCCTGGCCGCCGACCGGTATCTCGTCATCGTCAACGCCACCACCGCGGTCAAGGACTACGAGTGGTTCAAGGCCCATGGCGCGAAGATGCACGTGAAGGTGGAGAACAGGAGCGACGATTACTCGATGGTCGCCGTGCAGGGGCCCAATGTGCCGAAGATGTTCGAGCAGTTCGCGCCCGAGGCGCTCAAGCTGCCGCGCTTCGGCATAGTAGAGAAGGAAATTTTCGGCGAGCATTGCTATGTCAGCCGCACCGGCTATACCGGCGAGGACGGCTTCGAGGTGACCGCCCCCCACAAGATCATAGTCCAGGTCTGGGAGCGGATGATGGAGCTGGGCAAGCCCTACGATATCGTCCCCTGCGGCCTGGGCGCGCGCGACACGCTGCGCCTGGAGTCGGGCTACCTGCTCTACGGGCAGGACGTGGACGACGAGCACACCACCTACGAGTCCAACTACGGCTGGGTAGTATCCCTCGATAAGGGCGATTTCATCGGCCGCTCCATACTGGCCGGCCAGAAGGCCGACGGCGTCAAGCGCCGCCTGACCGGCCTTACGCTCTCCGGCGGCGTGCCGCGCCCCGGCTGCAAGGTCTTCATGGACGGGAAAGAGATCGGCGCTCTGGCCAGCGCCACCTATTCCCCCACGCTGAAGAAGGGCATAGGCGTCGGCTACCTGACGCCCGGCGACCTCAAGCCCGGCGCCGCGCTGGAAGTGGAGATCCACGGCAGGCGCGTGCCCGCGGAAGTATCGAAGGTCCCTTTCCACAGGGGAACGGCCTTCGGCAAGACGCTTTACACCGGCGCCTGAGCCGGGAATTCGGTGACTTTCAATTGGTGAGTCCAAGGAGAAAAACATGCCTAAAGCGGAAGAACTCAAGTACACCAAGACCCACGAGTGGCTGCACCTGGCCGGCGGCGAGGCCGTCATCGGCCTGTCCGAGCACGCCCAGAAAGAGATGGGCGACATCGTTTTCGTGGAACTGCCCAAGCCGGGCCGCCGGCTGGAGAAGGACAAGCCCTGCGCGGTGGTCGAGAGCGTCAAGTCCGCCTTCGACATCTACTCGCCGCTCAACGGCGAGGTCGTCGCGGTCAACGACGCGGTCTCCGGCGACCCGGCCCTGATCAACCAGTCCCCGCTCGAAGGCGGCTGGCTGTTCAAGGTGAAGGCCGACAACCCGGCCGAAGCCGACGCCCTCATGGACTTCGCCGCCTACGGCGACTTCCTCAAGCAGAACGCGCACTGAGTCGTCCCGGTAAAGCGAGCCCGGCGGCCGGGGTCCCCTAACGGGGCTCCGCCGCCGTCTTCAGACCCGTACTCCAACCAGGAGCCCCCAAATGTACGTCCCTCACACGGAAAAAGACAAAGAGGAGATGCTCAAGGCCATAGGCGCCGCCTCCTTCGAGGACCTCGTGAAGCAGGTCCCTTCCAAATTCCTCTGGCCGAAGTTCAACCTGCCCCAGGAGAGCCTCGACGAGCAGCAGGCCGCCGCCAGGCTGGCCGACCTCGCCAAAAAAAACTGCCGTCCGCTCAGCTTCCTCGGCGCCGGCGCCTACGAGCGCTACACCCCCGCCGCGGTAAAGGCCATCACCTCCCGGACCGAGTTCCTCACCGCCTACACCCCCTACCAGCCCGAGGCCAGCCAGGGCACGCTGCAGGCCATCTACGAGTTCCAGAGCACGGTCTGCGCCCTCTACGGCATGGACTGCGCCAACGCCTCTATGTACGACGGCGCCAGCTCTTTCGCCGAAGCGGTGCGCGCGACGGTGCGCGTGACCGGCAGGAAAAAGATAGTCTATGCCGCCGGCGTGCACCCGCAGTACATGGACACGCTCAAGACCTATTTCGCCCACTCGCCGGAATACACTTACGTAAAAGTCCCCATGAAGGACGGCGTAATGGACAAGGCGGCCCTGCCGGCCCTGCTCGAAGGCGCGGCCTGCCTGGCCGTGCAGACGCCCAACTTCCTCGGGCTCATAGAGGACATGGACGGCGTCGCCGACACGGCGAAGAAGGCCGGCGCGCTGCTGGTGGCCGCGGCCGATCCGGTCAGCCTTGGCGTACTGAAAACCCCGGGCGAGTACGGCGCCGATTTCGCCGTCGGAGAGGGACAGAGCCTCGGCTTGCCGCTGGCCTATGGCGGGCCTTACCTGGGCCTGTTCTCCTGCAGGAAGGAACACGTGCGCCAGATGCCCGGCCGCATCTGCGGCATGACGAAAGACAAGGACGGCCGGCGCGGATTCGTGCTGACGCTGCAGGCACGCGAACAGCATATACGCCGCGACAAGGCCGCCTCCAACATCTGCTCCAACGAGGCGCTCTGCGCCCTGGCCGCTACCGTCTATACGGCCCTGCTGGGGCCCGAGGGCATGCGCGAACTCGCCGAAGCGAACATGGGCGCCGCGGCCCACGCCGCCGAGCGCCTGTCGGCCATAAAGGGCTGTTCCCTGAAGTTCAAAGGGCCCTTCTTCAACGAGTTCGTGCTCTCCGTGCCGGGCAGCGCGGAGAAGATGCGCGTGAAGGCGCTGGGACAGGGCGTGGATATAGGCCTGCCGCTGGCCCCGCTCTACCCCGAGCTCGGCGAGACCCTGCTGGTCTGCGCCACCGAGGCGCGGACCGAAGCCGACATCGCCCGCCTGGAAAAAGCCGTGAAGGAGGCCATATGATCTGCGTCTCCGCCATAGACAACCGCCTCAGCGTGGAGAAGTCCGACCCGGGCCGCCGCGGGCTGAAGATCAAGAACCCTCTCCGGGAGAAGGCCTGCCTGAAACCCGAACTCCGCAGGAAGGAAAGCCCGAAGCTGCCCGAGCTGTCCGAGTTCGACGTGATAAGGCATTACACGCGCCTGTCCCGGCTCAACTTCTCCGTCGACACGCACTTCTATCCTCTGGGCTCGTGCACGATGAAGTACAACCCCCGTTTCAACGAGGAGGCCGCGGCCATCGAGGGCTTCGCGGCGCTGCACCCGCTGGCGCACGACAACTGCGCGCAGGGCACGCTGGAGCTGCTGCACGACCTGGGCTCCCGGCTCAACGAATTGCTGGGGCTCGACGCCATAACACTGCAGCCGGCAGCCGGCGCCCATAGCGAGTTCACCGGGCTGCTGGTGGCCAAGGCGTATTTCGAATCGCGCAAGGAGGAGCGCAACGAGATAATCGTGCCCGACTCCGCCCACGGCACCAACCCGGCCACGGCCTCGATGATGGGCTTCAACACCGTCAACCTGGCCTCCCGCCCCGACGGCCGGCTGGACCTGGATACGCTCAAGAAACACCTCGGCCCGAAGACGGCCGTGCTGATGATGACTGTCCCCAACACGCTGGGCATCTTCGAGACGCAGATCTCGGAGATCTGCCGGGCCGCGCACGAGGCGGGCGCTCTGGTCTACATGGACGGCGCCAACCTCAACGCGCTCATCGGCATGGTCAAGCCGGGAGAGCTGGGCATCGACATGATGCACCTCAACTTCCACAAGACCTTCTCCACCCCTCACGGCGGCGGCGGCCCCGGCGCGGGAGCCATAGCCTGCCGCAAGGCGCTGGAACCGTTCCTCCCGGTGCCGCTGGTGAAGAACGAGGGAGGCCGCTTCGTCTCCGACTTCGGCGACGGGCGCAGCATAGGCAAGGTCAAGTCCTTCTTCGGCAATACCGGGGTGTTGGTCAAGGCTTACGCCTACATGCTGGCGCATTCCGTAAAGGAGTTCGGCGAGATAGCGAAGTGCTCCATAATCAACGCCAACTACGTCCGCTCTCTCCTGCAGGGCCTGTACCCGTCGTACTCCAAGGAATACTGCATGCACGAATGCGTCCTCACCCCGGGACCGGACCTGGCGGCCAAGGGTCTCAAGACGCTCGACGTGGCCAAAGGCCTGCTCGACCGCGGCTTCCACGCCCCCACGGTGTATTTTCCCCTCATCGTCCACGAGGCCATAATGATAGAGCCGACCGAGACGGAGTCGAAGGAAACGCTCGACGAATTCGTCGCCGCGATGCGGGAGATACACGCGCTGGGCGTCTCCGACCCGCAGGCGCTCAAGGATTCGCCGCACACCATGCCCGTTAAGCGTCTGGACGAAGTGCAGGCCGCGCGGCAGCCGAACCTCAGGTGGTAAAGGGTCATCGATGAAAGGACTCCTGGTAGAGAGCCCTCCGGCGGACGTCTACGGCCAGATGGCCATGGACGAGGCCCTCTGCGAGACCCTGCCGGCGCCTTTCATGCTGAGGTTCTTCCGCTGGAAAGGGACGGGCATCACTTTCGGCTACGCGCAGCGGGCCCGGGAAGTGGAGGAGGCCGCGGCGGCGCGCGGACTGGCCGGCGCGGACATGACCCGCAGGCCAACCGGCGGCGGCATAGTCTACCACCTCTCGGACCTGACCTTCTCGCTGATCTTTCCCTCGTCGGGTGACGACTTCCGGCCCATGGAGACCTACGACCGCCTGCACAGGGCGATCAACTCCGCCTACGCCAGGCGCGGTTTCGGCTTCGAGCTTTCCAACGCCCGGACGGCCAGCTACGCGGTGAACGCGCCGGTAATGGACTGCTTCTCCAAGCCCGTCTCTCTGGATATTTTGTACAATGGCAAAAAAGTGCTGGGCGGCGCGCTCAGGAAGTTCGGCGGCCGCATGCTCTACCAGGCCTCCCTGCAGACCGAGGACGCCAGGACCGGAGCGGCCCGGCACGAGGCGGCGATAGCCGAGGGCCTGGCCGCCGAGCTTCAGGCGGACTGGGAAAAGGCCCCCCTGGCGGAAGACGCCCTGGCGCGGGCCGGAGCCCTGGCGGAGGAGAAGTACCGCTCCGCGGAATGGATAAGAAGGATATAGACAAGGAGAATCAAGATGATAGCTTTCGTGCTCTGCAAGCTCATAGCCGGCCTCGAACAGAAGGCCATCGGGCAGATAAAGAACATCCGCGGCGTCAAGGACGTCTATCTTACCTTCGGCGGCTGGGACGCCATACTGGTGGCGGAATCGGACACCGTCGACAAGCTCAGCGGCCTCATCGTCCGGGAGATACGCGGCATACACGGCGTACAGACCACGGAAACCCTGGTCACCACGAACCTTTGACCGGCGGCGCAAATCTGATCATACGGTGCCCGGCGCCAGGCCGGCCATCGCGGAGTTAAAGAAATGGAAAATTACGGTTTCGGCAATCCGGCGGACAAGAAGGTGCTGATAGTCGACGACGACGACAGCGTCAGGGACCTGCTGGAGTTCATAGTCCGCAAGGAGGGGTTCAAGGTCGAGAAAGCGGCCGACGGCGAGGAGGCCCTGGAAAAGGCCCGCACCGTCTCGCCCGACCTGATACTCCTGGACCTGATGCTGCCGCGCTTCGGCGGCTTCGAGATACTGCGCGAGCTGCAGACCGACGACACCTCCGACATACCGATAGTCATCATAACGGGCCGCTACACCGACCGCTCCACCTCGGATATGATCAAGCAGGAGCCCAACGTCAAGGACTTCATCGAGAAGCCCGTCAGGCCCCCGGTGCTCGCCGCCCTGATCCACAAGCTGCTCAAGACCCAGCCCCCCAGGAAGCCCCAGCCTTAAATGGCCAAGACCATCGCGGCGCTGGCGCTGCTCCCGCTGGTGGCGGGCGCGCTGTGGGCCCTGCTGGGCCCCCTGGGCGCGCT
>DNQL01000221.1 GCA_003500765.1 Elusimicrobiota bacterium
GGACCTGCTCAAGGCCGCGCGGCCCACCGCCGTAGCGCTTTTCTACGCGGCCGACAGGATGCTGGCCCGGGCGCTGGAATTCGCGGACGCCCATCCCCGACCTTTCTGCCCGGCAGAAAAGGGGCGCCTCGTATCGCTCCTTGAAAAAGAAGCCCGGCTCATAACCGCCGAGGACGAGCGGGCCTGCCTGGACATCGGCCGCCACGGGGCCCGGCTGCTGCCTGAGAACTGCGTCATAATGACCCATTGCAACGCCGGCGCGCTGGCCACCATGGGCATAGGCACCGCCGTCGGCGTGATAACCGAAGGCCGGAAAGCCGGCAAGGTGAAGAGGGCCTACGCCTGCGAGACCCGGCCTTACCTGCAGGGGGCCAGGCTGACCATCTGGGAGCTGATGAGGGAAAAAGTACCGTCCGAACTCATCACCGATAACATGGCCGCGCATATCATAAAGACCTGCGGCGTCAACGCCATAGTGGTAGGAGCGGACCGCAT
This sequence comes from Elusimicrobiota bacterium, assembly GCA_003500765.1. GTDB lineage: Bacteria > Elusimicrobiota > Elusimicrobia > Elusimicrobiales > UBA9959 > UBA2231. The sequence continues at coordinate 496 of DNQL01000221.1, forward strand.
AGCCGCCAACGGCGATACGGCCAACAAAGTGGGGACCTACGGCCTGGCCATCATCGCCAGGCATCACGGCATACCTTTCTACGTGGCCGCGCCCGTGCCCACCATAGACATGGCCACCGGGACCGGCGACGACATAGAGATAGAAGAAAGGTCCTGCGACGAAGTAGTGCTGGTAAAGGGCCGCCGCATCGCCCCGAAAAAAGTCCGGGCGCGCCACCCGGCCTTCGACGTCACGCCGGCCGGCCTTATCACCGCCCTCATCACCGAGAGGGGGGCTATAAGCCCCGTAAGCGCCCGCAATATCCGGGCGCGCCTCGCCTGAGCCTTACCGCCCGCAACCGTTCCGCCTCTCTTCTGTAATCTTCCCGTAACAAGCCTCTTGTATCATTTCTGTGTATGAATCCGCGCTACTACGCATTTATCAAGAAAGCCATACGCGGGCCGTTGCCGGCGCGGGAGATCGCGCAGGCTCCCGGCTTCAACCGCCACACGCTGGTCTGCCCCGAATCCGCCCTGGGCAACTGGCGCGAAGCCTGCGTCGAAAAGGATTTCCAGCTCTTACTGGAGGGGCCCGCCGCGGCCCAGCCCGACAAGCCCAGGCCGCCGGCCACGCACCGGGAGGCCGACGAAAGGGCGACCCGCTCGCTGCTGGAAAAATCCATTTCCGCCAACGCCCGCCTGGAGGAAGAGGTACGGAAACTCCGCCGGGACTACGCCGAACAGAAGCGCTCCTTCGAGGACCGGATGAAGCGCAAGGACGGGGAGATACACGAACTGACGGAGAAGCTCAAGCGCAATATAGCCCACGCCCACGCCAGGACCGAGCACCCGTCCTGGGAAACCCTTTACAAGACCCTCAAGAAGCGCGCCGACGAAAAACTGGCCGAGGCCTCGCAGGCCCTGGCCGAGCGCAGCGAGGAGATCCTGCGCCTGCGCGCGAAACTGCAGAGCCAGGACGAGAAGAATTCGCAGAGCGCCGCCAGGGCCGCGGAAGAATCGGCGGAGCGGGAGAACCGGCTCGCCAGGGAGATCAGGGAGCTCAAGTCCCACATGGAGGACAAGGACATGGCCGTCCGCACCCTCCAGGACAACATCGCGTCCCTCTCCGGCAAGAGCGAGGAACTCCAGCGCATAATCTTCGAGGAGCGGAAGGATTACGAGGAGAAGGTCTCCGGCTTCTGCGACGAGATAGGCCGGCTGCGCACGGACGTCAAGTTCAGGGAACAGGAGCTCAACCAGATACGCGCCGACCTCTTCGAGGCGCTGGGCAAGATGAAGGAAATGGAGTCGATGGATATCATCCGCTCGCGGGAGCAGGAGGAGCTTTACGGCGCCATACGGACCCGCATAAAGCTGCTCAGCGGCTATTTCGAGAACCTGGAGTCGCGCGTCCGGTACGCCTTCCGCAAGGCCTGAGGAGCGAAGGCGAACGAAGGGAGCGGCGCCCGGCCGGACCGGGCGCCGCTCTCTTTTTTCAGGTCCGAGGGGGAAATTTGTATAATTCCCGCTGGAAGCGCGATAAAAACCGGAGAACAAAGAATGACATTTTCGTTTAAACAGCTCATTGTGGCCGGCGGGCCGGTCCTGCTGGTACTGACTGCCCTTTCAATCTATTCCATAGCGCTCATCTGGGAACGCTGGACCGCCTACAAAAAAGCTTTCGGCGGGCTTGGCGAACTGATGCAGAAGATGCGCGCCCTGCTCAAGGCCAACGACCTTAAGCAGATAACCGAGCTGTGCGCAAGGAGCAAGCACCCGGCCGCCGAGATAGTGCACAAGGCCGCGACCGCCTCCGGCACCCGCGCCGAGAAGCGCGAACTGGTGGAGAAAGCCCTCGAGTGGCATACCTCCCGCCTCAACAAAAGCCTGGCGGCTATAGCCACCATCGGCAGCGTGGCCCCTTTCATCGGCCTTTTCGGCACCGTCATAGGCGTCATCCGCGCCTTCAAGGACCTCTCTCTCTACGCCGGGGCCGGCCCTTCGGTGGTGGCGATGGGCATCGCCGAAGCGCTGGTCAATACCGCCGCCGGCCTCTTCGTGGCCGTTCCGGCCATCGTAGCCTACAACTTCTTCACCCACAGGGCCTCTCTTTTCGCCAGCGAGGTCAACTGGGTGGCGGAACAGGTCATAGAGCAGGCGGACGAGGAAAACCTCGTCGGCGCGCGCTGAGGATCGAGCATGGCCCTGAAAGTCCACGAGAAGAACCGGATCATCGCGGAGATGAACATGATCCCGCTAATCGACGTGGCGCTCATCCTGCTCATCATCTTCATGGTCATGACCCCGTTCCTGGTGCAGTCCCAGCTGCAGGTCAGCCTGCCCAAGTCCTCCTCGCCGGCCGCCCCTTCGGAAGAGAACGCCATAACGGTGCAGTTAACGGAGTCCGGCGCGGCCATAGTGGAGGGCAAGCGGGTAAACATGTCCGGCCTCGAAAAGGAGCTGATGTTGCGGTTGGGCAAATCCCGCAAGAAAGCCGTGCTGGTACAGGCCGACAAGGACGTGAAGATCGCAAAGGTGGTCGAGGCCCTCGACATAGCCAAGAAGCTCGGCGCCGGCAAGGTGGGGATAGGCGTCATGCACGAGGCCAGGTAATCCCCTTACCGGGCGGAAACTATGCGCCAGTACCTGCTCTATTCCTCATACGCGCACGCCGCGGTCCTGCTGGGGATATTCTTCCTGGCGAGGAACGCGGCCGTTACTAAAAAACCGCAGACCTACTTCATAGATTTTATCGGCCCTTCGGCCAAGGCCGTCACCGTGCAGGAAGCCACGGGCGGGTCCGCCGGACCGGCGGCCCCGGCGGAAAAAGCCCCC
>DNQL01000087.1 GCA_003500765.1 Elusimicrobiota bacterium
GCTGCCCGCGCCGGCGGCCGAATCCTCCTGCCGCAGCAGGAAGACCGGGGCCCCGCGCAGGGCCAGCTCGCCGGCCGACGGCTCCAGTTCGCCGGCGATTAGCCGCAGCAGCGTTGTCTTGCCGCTGCCGTTGTCGCCCAGCAGCGCGGTTTTATCGCCGCGGTGCAGACGGAACGAGGCTCCGGAGAAGACGTTCTCCGTGCCCGACGGATAGGCAAAAGCGAGGTCGCGCGCCTCTAAAAGCACATTGTTACCCATAGAGATACCTCCGGGTAGATATTATGTATGTCGGAAAGGCCGGCCTGGCCGGCGGGGCTGACTGCTGCGGGTTTTAGAGGTTGTCGCGCATAGTGCGCCGGGCCGTGGGCCCGGAACAATTATATTTTAGCAGACGGAACGGGGCCTGTCATGGGCAAAAAGTCCTACTTCTTCAGCGCGCGGGCGGCGAGGGCGGCCCAGTAGGCGGCGCCGATCGGGAGCAGGTTGTCATTGAAATCGAACCTGGGGTTGTGCAGCGGGGCGGGGTCGCCCTCGCCGGAGCCGGCGAAGATGTAGCAGCCGGGTTTGGCGCGCAGCATGAACGAGAAGTCCTCGGCGCCCATGACCGGTTTCACGGCTATTACGGCGTCCTTGCCAGCGAGGGCGGCGGCGACTTCGGCGCAGACGGCTGTCTGCGCCGCGTCGTTGACGGTTGGCGGGTAATTGCGGCTGTACTTCACTTCAGCCCTGGCGCCGTGGGCGGCGCAGAGGCCGGCGCAGATCTCGCGTATGCGGCGCTCTATGACGTCCTGGACCTCTACGCTGAAGGCGCGGGCCGTGCCGCGCAGCAGCACCGTGCCGGGCATGACATTGTAGGCGCCGTCGCCGGCTTTAACGTGCGCCACGCTGACCACGGCCGGCTCCAGCGGATCCACGCTGCGGCTGACTATGGTGTGCAGTTCCTTTACTATGGAGGCCGCGACCAGAACCAGGTCGGTGCCGGTATGCGGCATGGCGGCGTGACAGCCGCGGCCGGAGAGCTCTATCTCGAACTTATCGGACGAGGCCATCATCGGCCCGGGGCGCAGGCCGAACTGCCCCAGCGGCAGGGCGGGCCAGTTGTGCAGGCCGTAGACCGCGTCGCAGGGGAACTTGTCGAAGAGCCCCTCGTCCACCATCTTCCCCGCGCCGCCTCCCCCCTCCTCGGCGGGCTGGAAGATGAAATGTATCGTCCCGTCGAAATTTTTATTTGCGGACAGATATTTAGCCGCGCCCAGCAGCATGGCCACGTGGCCGTCGTGGCCGCAGGCGTGCATCCGGCCTTCATTCTTTGACCGGTAATCGAAATCGTTGGTTTCGGCCATGGGTAGGGCGTCCATGTCGGCGCGCAGGGCTATGGATCTTCCGGAGGAGCCCGCTTTAAGCGTGGCGACAACGCCGGTGACGGCCAGGCCGGTATGCGGCTCCAGGCCGAATGACTTCAGCTTCTCCGCGACGAAGGCCGATGTCCATTTCTCCTCGAAAGCGGTTTCGGGACGGGCGTGCAGCCCGTGCCGCCAGGCGGTCATCTCGGGAACGAGTTTTTTTATTTCTTCGGGGATGTTCATGGGAGGCTCCTTTTCCAGGAGAAATGTTAGCACTCCCCGGGCGGGGGCGGCAAATCGGCCTCAATGGGAAAGGCTGTTGACGAAGATGGCGGCCAGGAAGCCGAGCACTGTCATCATGCCGACGGCGGGGCCGCCCTGCTCGGTGGCCTCGGGCAGCATGGTCTCGGCTATCATCGCCAGCATGGCGCCGGCGGCCAGCCCCTCGACGAAGACGAAGGTGCCGGGCCGCAGGCCGCCGAAGGCCAGGTTGCCCAGCGCGGCCCCTACGGCCGTCATCAGCATCAGCGAAGTCCACATCCAGACTATCTTGCGGCGGCTGGAACCCTGCTTGAGCATGCCGACCGACGAGGAGAGCGCTTCGGGGAAATTAGCCAGGAAGACGCCGGCTATCAGCGTCAGGCTGACGGCGCCGCCGTGCAGCATGCTGGCGCCTATGACCAGCGACTCGGGGATGCCGTCGAGCAGTATGCCCAGCCAGATGGCGAAGGCCGCGCCGCCGTGCTTCTTATTCTCGTCGCGCAGTTCTCGGTCCGAGGGCAGCAGCGAGCCGACCTTTATATGGCCGCGCGCCAGCTTGGCCCACTTGGCCGCCTCGGCTTCGCTGTCACGCCCCAGGAGATCGTCCAGGCGGCTGGCGAAGAGGCGCGAGACCTCCGCCCTCAGCGCGGGGCTGCCGTCCAGCAGCCGGCTGAAATCGTCCTTCTCTATGGTCCAGCCGTAGACGTCCCCCTCGGCGCTGACGGTCGCCGAGCGCGGGTCGCCCGAGACCAGCGCCATCTCGCCGAAGGCGTCGCCGGCTCCCAGTTGCGCGACCTGCCGTTTATCGGCGCCGCTGGTGACCGCGACAGTGCCCGCCTCTATAAGATAAAGCCTGTCGCCGTGATCGCCCTCGCTGAACATCACTTCGCCGCCGCGCGCCGCGAAGGGCCGCGCGGACTCCACCACGGAGAAGACCTCCTCGGGCGGCAGCGAGCGGAACAGTCCCACGCCGGAGAGCCGGCGGAGCATGTCGTCGTAATGCTTCCGCTTGCGGACGGAAAGGTGCTTGGCGGCGGTGGCGCGCTTGCGCAGGAAGCCCCCGCCCCTGTTGAGCAGGCGGTCGAGTCCCATGAACAGCGCCGCCCCATG
>DNQL01000215.1 GCA_003500765.1 Elusimicrobiota bacterium
GGGTGGAGTCCGCCGGCAGGAATTTTCCTTCCCTCGGCGGCGGTCCCGGCGAAAGGATACGCGCGGCCGCCGTCCACATGGCCGCGGCTGCCGGGGCGCTCGAAGGCCGCGACTTCGCCGCGGCACTGGAGGCCCAGGAGGCGGCGCTCAGGGAACTGGAGAAGGGGGCGGACGGACTTATGGACTATTCGGCCGCCATGTCGGCCATGTCCCGGCCCGGCGGGCCCTCCGGCAGCGCCTATTCCCCCCGGGATGGAGGCGGCCGGGCGAGGATCCCGGGCGGGGGGGAATATATTCCCCCCGAAGAACTGCGCCGACGCGTGCTGGAGTCTCTCCGGGAGCCTTATCCCGAAGAGAAGAAAAAGGCCGTAGAGGACTATCTCCGGGGAGTGGGCAGATAGCCCGGATACGGTATACAAAGTCACACCGTTGGACTGTTGACTTTCATTGTTTCCTATACCTATAATCTCTATTGGGAAGTCGGCGGGGTCCGCGGACATCGGCCCGCGGGTAAAATATCTGGATTTAAACGGCAAAATTCCAAGGAGCGGTACTATGCGATATCTCGCGTCCTTAGTCATTTTATTGGCTTCGGCCGGCTGGTGCGGCGCGGCCTACATCTATGAGCACAAAGGGCTGGTCGAGTACCGCAATTCCGACAAGGATGAATGGCAGAGAGTGCCCTCCTCCGGCCGCTTCGCTATAACCGCCGGCATGCATTTGCGCACCGCCCGCGCCTCCATGGCCGAAATACACATGGACGACGGGTCCCGCGTCAAAGTGGCTCCCCTTTCCAACTTCACCCTTTCTGCCGAGGACAAGCAGAAGTCCGTATTCGGGCTTTCCGCGGGGAAGATGCGCTCCTGGGTCAAAAAATTCTCCCGCAGGTTCGAGGTCCGCACCCCGTCGGCGGTCTGCGCGGTGCGCGGCACCGACTATACCACGACGGCGGACGGGGACGGCAATACCACGGTGGAGGTCAGCGAGGGCAGCGTCCTGGTCGGCGACGCCGCCGGGCGCACCGCGCTGGTACGCGAGGGCGAGATGACCAGGGTGGAAATGGGCGGCGGTGTGCAGCAGCCCGTGGTCAATCCCGACCCGCCGTCGGGCAACGACGCCTCTATGTCCGGCGCGCGCGAGTTGGCCCGCAGGGAGATCTACACCGAGATCTCCAAGGACGCCGTGGTGGCGCAGGCCCAGGCCGAGATGCAGTCGGCCGAGTACCAGAACCGCAAGACCGCCGTGGACGCTTTCGGCCGCCGCGTGCGCATGGAGGAATACACCATACGCCCGCAGGACGACCAGTTCAAGTACGTGGTGCTCAATACCCGGGGCGAGCGATTCGATTTCGGCAAGATACTCTTCACTTTCAACACCGCCCTGCCGTCCGACCTTTCCGCCGTGACGGCCAACATGATAACCTCGGCCGGTTCCACGGCCCCGTCCGTCTGGCTGACCGAGATGAACAGCGTGATGAGCAACACCATCGATAAGGTGACCGAGGACGCCAGCGGCGGGGCCATGCAGTACAACGGCAGCATCACGAACCCGGCCTATAACCTGGTCTTCGGTACATACAAGTTCTACGCCGCCGGTCCGGACGAGGCCAACGACAACGGCGGCCTGGGTAAATGGCTCTGGACCAGGACCGGCTATAATGTGGCGCTTAACACCAATTCCGGCATCACCTACCTGGGCGGCAGCGCGCCTACGGGTGATCCGCAGTCTTCGCCTTCCGGTGCCGATGTCTTTCATACTTACCTGAAGAACACCTATTCGGACGGCACCTGGATAGCCGCCGAGGACTTCGTCCTTTTCGACGACGGTAAAAAACTGTCCTCCGGCGACTTCGGCGGTGGACTCGCCGGCGGCGAAACGGTGGACCAGATCACCGACCGCCTCAATTTCGAGCGCGTCTATACCAGCTCGCTCTTCGACGGCCGCACCATAGACCTGATGTACTCGGCCAAGCTGCTCAAAGACATCGGCATGATCAGGTTCGAATAAAGGATACCGGAGAGATATGAGAAATACCACGATCTTAGCTGCCTTCCTGCTCGTATGCGCCGCCGTCCCTTCACGGGCGGAGATGAAGATAACCCCGGTCGCCAGTTTCAACCTGCTGGGCGGGAAATATTTTCTCGACTCCGAAGCCGCCTCCTTCGAGGGCCGCATGGACGCCTATTTCTCCCCGGCCATAAACCTGCGCGAAGGCCACGACCTGGTCCCGGTCTACTCGGGCAATTATTCCGGCACGCAGGACGTGCAGGAGCTGGCCGGCGGCGGGGTACTCACCCGCCAGCGCCAGAGCCATTCCGTCTCGCTCAAGTACATATACACCCGGGATTTCGACAAGTACAAACCGCGCATATCCTATTCCAAGGCCCTGGTGCGCGAGACCAAGGACGAGAGCTGGGGCGACGGCCTTTTCGACTACGACACCGTCTCCCTCGGTTTCGAGGCCGAGCAGGAGCGCCCGCACGGCACCTTCACCGAGTCCTACGACTTCTTCAGCGTCAGCTATCCCAACTACGCCACGCTGCTCTCCGATTCCCAGTCCGTCTTCACCGATACCGATACGTTCAACCAGCTTTCCACCAACGCCGGCGAGAACCCCATGGATAATGTCAGCCACCGCCTGGCTTTCTCCTACTCCTGGTTCCCCGAACGGGCGGCCATGCGGGCCGGTTATGACATAACCTACCGCCATTACGACGAGCAGGCGATAATAAACAACCAGGATTCCACCGGCCTGCCCCCTTTCAGCGGCGACAAGCGCTCCGATATCGCGCAGAACTTCACGCTCAGCGCCAGCCGGGCCCTCAAGCCGGTGTTCGTCAGCGCCGGCGCGCGCGTCGGCTGGCTGAGTTCCAACCAGGGCTCCTACGACAATACCCGCCAGAAGTACATGGACGATTACTACAGCTATATCGATATCTCCCTTACTCCGGCCATGACTCTGGCCCTCAAGAACGGCTCGCAGTTCCGCTTCGGCCTGGAATGGCGCAAGGTGTTCTACCTCGGCCGGCTCAAGCAGGCCGCCGACGGGACTTACGGCAATGAGGAGATAGACCAGACCTACTGGCTCACCTCCATCTCGGCCCGCTACCCGGTATTCGGCCGCCTCTACGCCCGCGGCGCCTTCAACTACCAGCTTTCGGACTCCAATATGCGGTACGAGGATAATTACAGGTACAACTACAAGGCCAGCACCTACCTGGTCGGCGTCGAGTGGGAGTTCTGAGATTTAGAGGTCTGCTGTTCACACGGAGAACAATATGCGCGATATAAAAACCATCTTCATGTCCATCCTGGCGGCTGCCGCACTCTGGCCCGCCTCCCTGGTGGCCCAGCTCACATACCCGGAGGCCATGACCGCCCCGCTGCTGCCCAACGGGTCCACGGCGTTCATGATGAACACCAATATCTACCAGGACGACGAATGGAGCATGGAGAACCGCATCGCGCGCGACGCCTCCACCGGCGACCTTTATGTGGCCGGCACTTTTTACGATAATGCCGCGGGCGGCTCCCGCATCTTCGTGCGCAAGATCTCTTCCGTCGGGACCGAGGTCTGGACCACCACTGTCACCAATTCCGTTATGGTCGGCGGGGGCTGGGATTACGGCCGCTCCGTCGCTCTCAGCCCGGACGGTAATTCCGTCTATGTGCTGGGGGTGCAGCAGCTGGACACCCAGGACGTCATGCTTTTCAAGTATTCGTCCGCCGGAAAACTGTTGTGGGAGCGCGCCTATGACTCCGGCGACCACAGCGATAACGCCTATGACATGGCCGTGGACGCCACCGACATATACGTGGCCGGCACCAAGCAGAACGATATAGCCATTTTCAAGTTCAAGGCCGATAATTCCGTTGCTCCGGTCGCCTACGCCTTCGACGGCGGAGACTATTACAATACCGCCTACGCCATAGACATGAGCAGCGATACTATCGCCCTGGCCGGCACCATATATGACGCCAGGGATTATAATGACCCTAATGACCTGGAATACGGCAACGAGATCTGGGTGGCCAAGTACCGCAAGTCCGATATGTTCCAGTACTGGGCCAGCACCTATACCTCCGCCAATCACCCCGAATGGGGCTCGGACGAGGCGCACGGCGTCCGCATAGACCCTAACTACAATATTTACGCCGTCGGCTACTACTACAGCTACGACTCCGGCCAGGATATCTGGCTGGGCAAGTACGATCCCAGCGGCAACCTGCTCTACGCCCGGACCAAGAACCCCCCCTCCAACGGCTATGACAGGGCCTTCGGCCTGGACCTGGACAGTTTCAACAATATCTACGTGACCGGCAGGGTAGAAGCCCATAACCTGAACCAGGGGAACAATCTCTGGCTGGGCAAGTATTCTCCGTCCGGCGCCCTGCTTTCAGAGGTTAACATTCATTCCAACGAGTCCTATCAGGAACTGGGCTATGACGTTAAAGTCGCCAGCCATATGGTCTATGTCGGCGGCGCCTTCGCCCAGAAGTACGGCATAGTGCAGGTCTATCCCGAGCAGTTCGGCGCGCCGCCGGACCTTTTCGCCGGACCCGGCTGGTATACAGGCTCGGTCAACCTTAACTGGATGTTCGAAACCGCCGGCGATTACGATTACAAGATACAGGTGGCTACTTACGCTGCCGCCGACTGGAGCGTCGGGAACGCCGGTATAACCGGGACCGCTCTGGACGCTACCAACATGCAGCACGAGGTCAAGGGCCTGCCGGTGCGCATCGATTATACCGAGGCCGGGCAGGAGCCCGGGCCGGTCTATTATTTCCGCCTCTGGACCAGTCCCGCCGGCCAGACTGACTGGACGCAGCGCGATACCACGGCCGCCGCCGCTCCCTTCGCGCCTTATAACTACTGGAACCAGCAGCAGCGCGGGCAGGACACTTTCTGGGTGTTCAACAGCGCCTACGGCGATTCCGCCGCCGTGGCCAGGGACGCCGACGGTTACACCTATGCCGCCTATCCCGCGAATATGGGCGGCCTGGCCATAGTCAAGTTCGGGCCCTACGGCAACGCGCGCTGGGCCTCTTTCTACAACGACGCCGACGAGAACTCCTCTTACAGCGTGCGCAGGCTGGAAGTCGGCCCCGGCGGCAATCTCTACGCCGCGGGCGCGGCAACGCCCGGCACCGGCGGGGCGCAGGGCGGAATTTCCAAAGCCTGGCTGGCAAAGTTCAATTCACTGGGCCTCAAGGTGTGGGACGCCGAGCTGGGAGACACGGAGGTCTCCAGCGCTTTCAACACCGTGACCATGTCCTCCAACGGCGTGGTTTACGCCGGCGGACATTTCGGCGCGGATAACGCCATGCTGCTGGCCGGGTACCATCCGGTAACCGGCGCCATGCTCTCCTCGGCCACTCACAGGTCCGGCAACGCCGCTGTGCCGGACTCCATCTGGGGCCTGGCTTATTCCAGCGCCACCGGCTCCGATATCCTCTACGCCGGCGGCCAGTTCAATTACGCTAACGGCAACGCGGTGGACGGCGACGCCGCCATAGTTAAATTCGACTCTTCGCTGTCGGTGCTGGGTTCTCCCATGCGCTATACCAATGCCCCGACCGGCGCGGACATCGCCAGCGGCGACGCCATCTATGACCTGGCGATCAGCGGCGGGCAGCTCTACGCGGCCGGCGCAAAGTACACGCACGGCGCGTCGGACAATTATTCCAATTTCTGGCTGGCCACCATGGCGACCTCTGACCTTATTGAAGACTGGTCGGAGGCTCTCAACAACTCCGCCACTCATCTGCCCGCCGCGGCCCGCGGGGTAGCCCTCAACGGCGGTTATCTCTATGCCTCCGGCCACGAGACCAGGCTTTCCCAGCAGGAGATGGAGCATCAGAACATAATCGTCCGGAAGTACGACGTGGAGAATCTGGCCGCCGGCGCGGTCTGGGGCCGCGTAGTGGACGGCACCTACCAGGAAGAGAGCGTGCGCGGCTTCGGCGTGCGGGTCGGCGGCGACGGTTATTTCTATGTCCCGGCCCTTTTCAACGCCTGGGAAGACCAGATGTCCGGCACTGTCCAGGGTTCTCCCGGTATCGCCCGGCTGGCCGAGCCGCAGAGCGGCCTCATAGCGCAGCCCGGCTATAAACCCGGCTCGGTGCAGCTGGCCTGGGTGGCCACGACCGACCTGCCGCAGGGCACGACTTTCTATGTCCATCACGCCACGCATACGGAGTTCACTTTCAGCGAGGACTCCGCGCAGTTCTCCTATTATCTCGGTCAGCCCGCGTTCACCGGCGACTATATAAACAGGCTGGTGCCGGGCCTGGAGTCCGGCCTCGGCGCGGCCGGCATCAATTCCCCGGTGCATTACTTCAAAATGGGATACAAAGACGGAGGGACCGTTACCCCCATAGGGGAATCCACCAGCGCCGTGGCCAATACTCCCGGCGTCTGGGACCGGATGAACAAGTACGGCAACGGCAGCTTCTTCATGATCAACGGCGCGCACGGCGGCAGGAACCCGCTGGTCAGGGACGCCGCGGGCAATATCTATACCGCCGGCTACTTCAATCCCTGGGGCAGTTTCTACGCGGCTTATGTGCGCAAGTTCGACAGCATGGGGCGGCCTGTCTGGACCCGTTTCTACGCCGATCAGTACGAATATTCCCAGCCGGTCATAAACGCGCTGGCGCTGGACGCGGACGGGAACCTCTACGCGGCCGGAACCGCCGGTTCCGAAGGCTGGACCAATACTTATCCCTACGGTCCCGAGTCGGCCACCAAAAGGGACGGCCTGCTGCTGAAATTTTCGGCCGCCGACGGCCGCATGCACTGGGCCAGGCCCTACGATTTGGCGGGCGCCGGCCAGAACGACGAGTTCTACGCGCTGGCCGCCGGGCCGGTTTATGTATACGCGGCCGGTAAAACGTATAACGACAACAACGAATCTCCCGGCTACCAGAGCGACGACGCCGTTGTGCTGGCCTTCGACACGGACGGTGAGCAGCAGTTTTCATATGTGAGCGGCCGGGCCGGCGCCGACGATATCTATTCGCTCTCCTACGACACCGTCAACAATGTGCTTTACGCCGGCGGCCAGGTCTCTTCCGGCGGCGGGTATGACGGCGTCATAAAGAGGTTCACGTCCCAGCTCTCGGGCGCTGGATCGGATATAACACTGTCCGGCGGAAGCATGGACGCTGTTTACGCGGTAAAAGTCGACACCTCGGCCAGCTCCGCCTTCTACGCGGCCGGCGTGCTGGACGACGCCAACGGGAACCAGGACGCCTGGCTGGCCAGGTACGCCTACGGCACCGACGTGCCCTCCTGGGATATTACCTATAACTCGGCCAACCAGAACGAGGACGCAGCCTACGGCATCGCTCTCGACGGGCTGGGCGGCGTATATATCTCCGGCTCCGAGTCCCGTTACGATATCAACCAGGGCAGGAACCTTTTCATGCGCAAGCATAACGCGGAAACCGGCGACCTGATCTGGTCGCAAACGCTGAACAGCTCCGGCTATAACGACGATACCGGCGGCGGCATCGCGGTGGACTCGGCCAACGGAGTTTACGCGGCGGTGGACGCCGGTTATATGACGGCCGCCACTTACAACACGGAGGAGCTGAGCGGCGCGGGCTTCTTCAAACACGTGCAGTTCAACATGAACGTGACCAATCCCCGGCTGACGGTGCGCGTCAGCAGCGGTACCGGCCCCGGCCAGTACCTCCCGGGCATCGGTATGGCCGTCATGGGCTTCAGCCAGACCGGCGGCATAGATCCCAACGCCATTTATACCGGGGTGACCGACAGCACCGGTTCCGCCCATTTCCAGATGCCGGCCGGCAAGTCCTACTTCATCGCCGTCTCCAGCCATAACATGGTCCCTACCATCAAGGACCAGCTCTCGGACCCCAACGGCAACTTCTTCGTGGACCTCAACGTGGACGCCACGAAGCAGTACTACATCTCGCCCCGCCAGGCCGCCGCCGACCCGGTGCATAAGATGCTCATCTCCTTCTCCACCCATACGGATACGCTGCACCCGGGAGACTTCGTCATGGGCGAGGTCTTCATCACCCAGACCGGCGAGCGCGTGGGCTACAGCGTGGTAAAGCTGCCCACCGGCGCCGGCGTGGTCTCCGGCAGCATGGAGGTCCATAACCTCGCCGAGGCGGCCGAGGGCGTTTACGGCATGGCCGTCAGCGTGCCCGCCCGCAACAAGGTCCTGCAGATTTTCATGACCGGGCCCTTCCCGTCCACCTCCTCCTACAGGGCCGATATGACCCAGGCCTCGCAGCTGACCGGCTCTTTCGAGGTCGGCGCCTCCACCGTGCCGCCTTCCATCATGGGCATGGTCATGACCGAGAACTGGTCGCCGATAGAGGGCGCCCGCGTTTCCCTGCAGCGCGACGCCTGCAGCAGCGTTAATAACGGACCGCCGGTTTACTGCGAGAGTTGGCAGAACGTCTTCAACAAGGAAGTCCTGACCGACGCCGGCGGCAGTTTCTCTTTCTACAATGTTCCGTTCTCGTCCTGTACCAATATGACCGACTTCCCCGCCAACTGTACCGACGCGGAACATATGGGGATGAGCTACAGGCTCAATGTAGGCAAGGCAGGCTACGCCAGCGGCTACGCCAACTTCAACTTCCCGGTGGGGACGCCTACTCCGTACATGGGCTCCGGCATGCCGGGCGATAGCACCATGTTCAATCTGCAGGTGGCCACTTATACCCTTACCGGCGTGCTCAAGTATAACGGCGTGCCGCTGCCCAACGCGAATATCATGGTCTTCCCGGACTGGCGCAGCTATAGCTACGAGAGCCTCAGCGCCAGCGACAGTTACCGGCAGGGCGAATGGGGGGGAGGCATGGGTATCCGCTCCGACGCCAGGGTGCGCACAGGGGCCGACGGCACCTTCACCGTCAGCGGCCTTACCGACGGCAACGCCCGCATCGAGGCCGCCTTCGAGGGCGGCTGGCGCTCGCTCAACGAGGGCAACAGCTATGAGACGCAGAGCGACAACCTGCGCGTGGTCATCTCCTCGCAGGGCGCCAGGGGGCCCGGCCTGCCGTCCAACAACGCCTGCCGCCCCGGCCGGGTCTGGGTCGTCAACAGTTCCGGCTCCTGCGTTACGGCCGGCAACGTGGCCTTCAATATCGTCCCGGAAGGCGGCAATATCGCCGGCCGGCTATGGGGCAATGTGACCTTCGTTACCACCTACACGGTCACCTCCTCCAACCCGCTGGTCATTTCGACCGCCTCGCCGCTGACCATCATGGCCCAGCAGCAGTGCCGCGACGGCGACTGCGGCAACCAGCAGATGGGCTTCACCTCGCTGGCCGGCACTTTCCTCACCAATACGACCAGCTACTCTATAACCCTGTCCACGGGTTTCACTTATTACCCGAGGCTCTTCTCCACGGCCTGGGCCAGGGCCTCCTCGTTCGACTCCTCGGTCGACCTGGCCTCCACCGACACTTTCCGCCAGGATATCTCGGTGCTGAAAGGCGGGGGCCTGCGCGGCGTGCTGAAGTTCCCCGACGGGTCCAACTTCAAGCAGTCCTGTTCCAACAGCGGCTGCGCCTGGTCGGCCGACATAGAGATACGGGGCGTCAACGTCGACGTAGGGGACGGGCGCAACGTGGACGACTACGGGGAATTCGAATTCCCCAATCTGGCCCCCGGCAATTACAAGGTCTCTGTAAGGCCCCGGGGCAGCGCTTTCGTCTGGGCCCCGGCGGTGCTGGAGAACGTGGCCGTAGTCGAGGGCAGGACCACCGAGGTCAAACTGCAGCTTGAGGAGGGACTGGCCGTAAAGCCGAACATAGTGGGACTGCCGTCCGTCTCCACCTCCTCCTGGCGCTATGTCGTCATCAGCGTGCCGTCGGGCACCGAGATGAACCAGAAGACCGTGACGGAACTTTTCTTCTCCAAGACGGAGTACGGCTTCGATTACAGCACCAGCACGGGCTGGAGCACCATGTACATGGCCCCCGGCCAGTACGACTTCTACCTGCTGCTGGCCTCGCAGTACGATCCCTGCGACGGCGGCGGTGAGTGCGTGCAGAGCTTCCAGCAGTTCGGCAACTTCATCGGGCGCCTTAAGGGGAAATCCATACAGAAGGACAACAGCAATCCCTCCGTGGGTACCGGTTCCCAGCCCATAGGCGTGGAGATACTGGGCTCGGTGGGCCAGGCCGGTCTCGCCGGCACGGTAGTAGGCGAGAATATATTCACCGCCCCCGACTTCGAAAAGATATTCAGCAATTTCGATGCGATGTTCGAGGTGATCCCGGCCGTCATGCTCTACGATTCGGCAGGCGACCTCAAGGGCTTCACCAACGCCATGCCGGGCGATATGACGTCCCTGAACGCCTTCCTGGCGGGATTGAAGAACCAGGACGCCGCGGCCGTGCGCTCCGTCCTCTCCGCCTACCCGATGACCTACGGCGTCTGGGGCCTGCCTCACGGCCGCTACACGGTAGTCTTCAATAACCCCAACTACCCGCCGGTGGCCAAGGAGCTCCTGGACATCACCTCGCCCGGTTCCGACGTCACGACCTTCGACTTCGACGACGCGGATGTTGTCACGGCCGACATCTCCGGCGTGGTGCTGAGCAGCGCCACCCTCGAGCCCCTCGGGGGCGCGCGGGTCTTCCTGCGCCACCGCACAGTGGAAAAGTTCGCCCTGACCAATTCCAGCGGGGCTTTCACGTTCGACAACCTGCCGCTCGGCATCTACCGGCTGGAAGTCATGCGCAACGGTTATGTCACCGTCGGCGAGAAGACCAGCCTGGCGGCCAACGACGCGCCCGCTTTCACCATGTATATGCGGCCTTCGGTGTCCAAGATAAGCGGCCGCGTTTACATGAGCAAGTTCCCCACGCAGGTCACCAAGGCCGGCGTGGAGGTGGTGGCCTACGACGAGACCGAGAACGTCAATAACCCGGCGGCCTACCTGCCCAAGAGCGAGGTGCAGACCGACGCCTCAGGCAACTTCGAGATCAACGGCGTCGTGCCCAACCATATATACAAACTGTCGGCTTTCTACACCGGCAAGATGCCGGCGATCATGGAGGTCACGGCGCTGGACGGCAATACCGTGGTCAGCGATATCACGCTCAAGGATATCCCGCCGCAGATCTCCATCAAGGTCAGGAAGTCGGCGGACTCGGTCAACAAAGTGGACGTCATCATCAAGTCCCCCAAGGCCCTGATGACCACCCCCTCGTGCGTTTACAGCCCCGGCGAAACGCTGGACGGGGCTTCGGCCGTCACGCTGGCCCTGGTTCCCGGCCCCAACAGGACCTACCTCGGCCAGTTCACCGTCAGCAGCGGCCAGCGGTATTACACGGTCAAGGTGACCGCGGGCGACGCCGGCAACAAAATGGAGAAGACTTTCACTTACGACAAGGTCAGCAACGCCAAGACCGAGCAGTACATACAGCAGGAGTCCCTGGCCGGCGGTTCGGTGCAGATGGACAAGGAGACCGAGGAATACTCCGGCATAGAGCTGGATCCCGGCGCCCTGTCCTACTCCACCGCGACCGCAACGGACTACACCAACCTGGTCGGCGGCTTCTTCAGCTCGCTACCGTCGGTGCGCACGGTCAAGACGGACAAGGGCGAGCTGACCATCTCCGACGCCATCCAGAGCCTGATGGCCTCCGAGGTCTATAACATGGACCTGTCCAACGCCTCGGCCAATAAGCCGTTCACGCTGACGCTCAAGTACGACAAGGAGCGCGGCGCGGCCCATACCGGGACCATGCGCATCTACCAGCAGGACGCCGACGGCAACTGGCAGGAAGTCCCCGGCAACTACACCGTGGACCCGATGCTGGGCGTGCTCAGCGTGGACGTGGGCAGCCTTACCAACGCCACGCAGGGCGCGGCGGCCGCCGCCAGGCCGCTGGGCCGCAAGCGCCTGGGCATGAGCTCCGTCGTCAACGGCCGCTATGTTCCGGCCGCGACACCGACCGTTCAGAACGGCCGGTTCGCGGTAATGACCGCCCCGCCGACGCAGGGCGCGCCGGCTTTCAGCGGCTCTTTCGAGATCTTCAACCTGCCCAACCCGTTCGATCTCAAGAGCAAGTCCGTCGCGCTGGACGCCACGGACCTAAACGGCGCCGCCATAAGCCCGTATACGACCAGCGGTACCGTGCTGAAGTTCAACCTGCCGGCGGGCAAGGGCGGCAACGTGAAGTTCGTCGTCTATAACCTGGCCGGCGAAAAGGTGAGGACGCTGGACATGGGCAATCTCGCGGGCGGCAAGATCTACTACAGCGAGTGGGACGGCCGGAACGACAAGAACGCGGAATGCGCCTCGGGCGTCTATTTCCTCCTCCCTTTCGTCAACGGGGAGAAGCTGACCGGCAAAGCCCACAAGATGGCGATAATCAAGTAAGCGCGGAGCGGAACTATTTAAAGAAAGTCGGCAGGGGTAATTTATGAAAAAGATACTGGTTTCAACGCTGGCGCTATGCCTTCCCGGAGCCCTTTTCGCTTCCGGGCCCGGCACCACGGCGGCCAACTTCCTGAAGATGTCGATGAGCCCGCGCGCCGCGGCGCTGGCGGGGGCCTATAGCGCCCTGGCAGACGATTCGGGAGCGGTATTCGTCAATCCCGCCGGCCTGGCCTCGCAGGAGGG
Source organism: Elusimicrobiota bacterium (assembly GCA_003500765.1). Taxonomy (GTDB): domain Bacteria; phylum Elusimicrobiota; class Elusimicrobia; order Elusimicrobiales; family UBA9959; genus UBA2231. The sequence goes on from DNQL01000215.1 coordinate 12,630, forward strand.
CAGCCAGGCTGGCCTGGGCTTCGCCACCTACTTCCAGGACGTAAAGACCGGAGAACTCTCCTACACCGGTGAGGCCGGAGGGCGCCGCTTCGGGGTGGGAGTCTCGCTGCTGACCGTCTCCGACATCAACCGCTACGGCACCACCGATAATACCGGCGCCGTCAGCCCGCTGGGCACCTTCGGCGCCAATGACATGGCCGTCTCGTTCTCCCACGCCTCCCGGGACGTCCTCGCCGGCTCTATGGACAACCTGGACTTCGGCGTGGCCGTCAAGTTCATCCGCTCCAAGATAGACGACGAATCCGCCATGGCCGCGGCCGTGGACATAGGCACGCTCTACCGCTTCACCGAAAAGACGAACTTCTCCCTGGCCCTGCAGAACCTGGGCACGGAGATGAAGTTCGTGGATGAAAGCGATCCTCTGCCTATAAATCTTAGGGCGGGTATGCTCTATCGCTGGTCCGAGTCCGCCAACCTGCTGGCCGAGGTGAACCAGTACTTCGCCGACGAGAAGTTCTACGCCGCCTTCGCGGGCGAGTACTGGCTGCGCGAGGGTTTCGCCCTGCGCGGGGGATACCGGTTCGGCTACGACACCTCCAACCTGGGCGCGGCGACGGGCCTCGCGCTGGGCTTCGGTATAAGCAATTCCGGCATAGGTCTGGATTACGCCTACACGCCTTTCGGCGAGCTGGGCGATATACACCGCTTCGGCTTCTCGATGAAATTCTGACCCCGTCGCGCCGTAAATGAAAAGAGCCGCCCGCCGCGGCTCTTTTTATTTCCAGGCCCCGGCGGTCAGGGCAGCTTTATGAAATCCTCGTCGGGCCAGTCGCCGGGCTTGCCGTAGACGGAGGCCAGGCGCTGGTCCTCGCTCCCGGCGGCCGAGGCCATTTTCTGGAAGGACTCCCTTATTTCGGCCAGGGAGATGTCGGACTTTTTTATCTTCATCAGGACGATGTAAGAGATGACGAACATTGCCAGGGAGAGGGGGAAGATCATGGCCGAGGCGGCGCTGCCCAGCTTGACCAGCAGCAGGGCGCAGAAGAAAACCCAGATCGCCAGAGTAAAGCCGGCCCCGGACAGGAAATACGCGATGAGCAGGTTCTGTTCCTCGTTCTTGGGCAGGGAAAGGATTATGATAGTGAGCGCTATGTTGAAGAGCATCAGGTACACGGACCTGGCCACCCAGTTCTTCCACCGGTATTTGGACACTATCACGGTCCCGCGCATGGGGTCCTCTATCATGATGGAGTCTTCGTAATCCATTTCGATCTGGCGCGCCGCTATTTCCACCGCGTCGGGATCGATGTCCTGGACGACGGGCATGGCCTCTCCCAGACGGCGCTCCTGCGCCGCGGAGGGGGCCGCCGCGGCGGCGAGCATCGCGATCAGCAGGACGGCCCCGGCCAGGCTATTCCCCTTCATAGGCTTCCTCCGGCAGGTCCGGTATCTGTGGGAGGTGTTCCTCCACCTGGTAGTAGCGGGTCGTGCTGACGGAGGGGGAGGTGTAGAACTGTGTGTCCTTTATGCGGTCGGCCGACCTGGGCGGCGGGGCGTCGTGGGCCCTCTTTATCGTGGGCCTTACGCTTATGATGTCCGTGAAATGCCAGTAGGAAGAGATGAACCCGCCTATTATCGCGGCTATCATTATGCCCGGCAGGAAATAGGATTCACGGTCCTTTCGTATCCAGAACCGGGCCCTGTTGAATTTGATCATAGCCACATCTTTTCCGGCGCTTCAGACGAAACTGGAGAGGACGGAGTTGGATAGATAAAGGTCTTTCCCCGGTATCCTGAGCCTGCCCTCTTCCCGCTCCAGTTTCCCCGCGGCCAGGAGCTTTTCGAGTTCCGGCCTAAATTCTATAAATATAGGGCCGCCCGCTTCAATTCCTTCGGCCAGCCTGAGGCCCAGCATTATCCGCTCGCCGGCCCGCTGGCGCGGCGAGAGGGATTCCAGCGAGGACCGGGCGGGCTGGCGCCCCGACTCCAGGGCGGCGCAGTATCCCTCCAGGTCCGGCTCCGTGGCGTAGCGCAGGCCGGAAAAGTGAGAGGCCGCCGCCGGCCCCAGGCCCAGGTAATCGCCGCCGCGCCAGTAATTGAGGTTGTGGAGGCATTCCCTGCCCGGCCGCGCGAAATTGGATACCTCGTAGCGGGCGTAACCGGCCTCGCCCAGCTCCCCGGACATCAGGCGCCAGGCCGCCTCGGCGCCGTCGGGATCCTCGGCCAGTCCCGCTTCCCCGAGCGGTGTTCGTCCGTGTATCTCCAGCGGATAGACCGAGACGTGCTCCGGCCGCAGTTCCAGCGCCGCCCGGAGTGAGGACCGGACCTCCTCCGGCGTCTGGCCGGGGACGCCGGTCATCAGGTCCAGGCTTATGTTCCCGAAGCCGGCTTCCCGCAGCGTCCTGAACGCGGCCCTGGTATCGCCCGGCTCGCGGCGGAGAGTGTCCAGCACGCGCGGCGAATCGCTCTGCATGCCGAGGCTGGCCCTGTTCAGGCCGCCGCCGGCCATGGCCGCGGCTTTATCGGCGTCGAGGCTGCCGGGGTTTATCTCTATGGTCGACTCGGCGAAAGAACCACCGGCCGCGAAAGAGCGGGCCAGTACCAGAAGGCGGCTGATCTGCGGAGATGACAGAACGCTGGGCGTCCCGCCTCCTATAAAGAGCGTGTCGGCCCTGAAGCCCAGGTAGAAACCGGCCTCGCGCTCGAGCGCCGAGAGCCACCGGTCTGCCATAGCGTCCCCGGCCCCCGGCACCGAGTAGAAATCGCAATAGCCGCACTTGGAGCGGCAGAAAGGCACGTGTATGTAGAGTCCGGGCATACGCTTTTAAAGACCGAGGGCAGGGGCCGCCGCTGCGGTTCCCTGCCCTCGCCTTATTTCGTCATCGCTCAGTTCTGGCTTTTCTTGAGGAACTGGCTGATCATGTCTATCGGTATCGGGAAGATGGTGGTCGAGTTCCGCTCGGTGGCCACCTCGGTCAGCGTCTGCAGGTAGCGCAGCTGTATGGCCGCCGGCTGGCTGCCGATGATGGCGGCCGCGTCGGCCAGCTTCTGGGAAGCCTGGAATTCGCCTTCCGCGTGGATGATCTTGGCGCGGCGCTCGCGCTCGGCCTCGGCCTGGCGGGCTATGGCGCGCTGCATCTCCTGCGGCAGGTCCACGTTCTTCACCTCTACGCTGGAGATCTTTATGCCCCAGGGCTCGGTGTGCTGGTCCAGTATCTGCTGCAGGTTCTGGTTGATCTTGTCGCGGTTGGCGAGCAGGTCGTCGAGCTCCTGCTGGCCGAGCACGCTGCGCAGGGTGGTCTGCGAGAGCTGGCTGGTGGCGTACATGAAGTTCTCCACGTTGAGCACCGCGGCCTGCGGGTTGACGACGCGGAAGTAGACCACGGCGTTGACCTTGACCGAGATGTTGTCGCGGGTTATCACGTCCTGCGGCGGGACGTCCAGCACCACTACGCGGGTGCTGATCCTGAACATCTCCTGGACCATCGGTATTACGATGACCAGCCCGGGCCCTTTTACGCCGGTGAAGCGTCCGAACGTCAGCATGACGCCGCGCTCGTACTCGTTGAGGACCTTGATGCTGCTTATCAGCACCACGGCCAGTATGATTATCAGTGGAAGGTATCCGTACATCTTTGCCTCCTGTTCTCGCCGGGGCTTTGGCCTGCGGGTCCCCCGGCCCATCCCCGCAAGTTTATAACATTTTGCTTATATTTGCTATCATTGATAGCGGTAACGGGCCGACGGAGGGAATAGTTCCCGCGCCGGTCCAGACGGGATCTTTACCAGAGGTTTGGGGCAGGGAGCGCACGGACGCCTTTTATGAGCAAGAGACGCCTAGCCAGGGAAAACTGCCTTCAGTCGCTTTATCTTACCGATTCCGGGGTCATGACCCCCGAAGAGGTACTCGCCGTATTCCAGAAAGGAGACTTCGCCCGGGAAGGGAAGGTCTTCGAGTTCTACAAGGACATCTTCCTCACCACCTTCTCCAGCACGGGCCAGATCGATTCCATAATCCGCTCCACCAGCCGCAACTGGGAGATAGACCGCATGGCGGTCATCGACCGCTGCATACTGCGCCTGGCCGTCTGCGAGCTGGCCATACTGCGCGACGCGCCGGCCCCCGTCATCATAGACGAGGCCATAGAGCTGGCCAAGAAATATTCCACAGAAAAATCCGGGAAATTCGTCAACGGCGTGCTCGACAGCATAGCCAGGAGCCCCGCCGTCAAGGCGCCGGCCGCCAGTGCCAATGACACCCCGACAGAACCACCAGCCAACCCCTGAAGAGGAAATAAAGCGGCTTCGTGGCGAGATACATCTCCACGAACGGCTTTATTATGTCCTCGATAAGCCCGGGATAACCGACGCCGAGTTCGACGCGCTGATGCGCCGCCTGCGCGAGCTCGAAGACTCCTATCCCCAGTACGCCTCCGACGATTCCCCGACCCGCCGGGTCGGAGGCTCGCGTTCCAATACCTTCGCCCCGGTTCCCCACAGGGTGCCGATGCTCTCCCTCGACAACTGCTATTCGGAGGAGGAGTTCCTGGAATGGCATGAGCGCGTAGTGAAAGGCCTGGGCGGCGAAAAATTCGAGCTGGCCGTGGAGGCCAAGATAGACGGCCTCTCCTGCTCGATAGAGTACGCCGGCGGGCGGCTGGTCCGGGCTTCCACCCGCGGCGACGGAGAGACGGGCGAGGACGTGACGCTCAATGTGCGGACCATAGGGCCCGTCCCGCTGTCCCTGCCGCCCGGCGCCCCGTCCGATTTCGAGGCCCGCGGCGAAGTTTACATGGACAAGCGCGACTTCGAGGCCCTGGTCAAGGAGTCGCTGGCCGCCGGCGAGGAGCCTTTCGTCAACCCGCGCAACGCCGCGGCCGGCTCGCTGCGCCAGAAGGACCCCGCCGTGACCGCCAGGCGCCGGCTTAAGTTCTTCGCCCATTCCTACGGGCATCTCGCCGCCGGCGCCGAGCCCTCCTCGCACTGGGAGTACCTGGAGCGCTGCCGCGAGCTGGGCTTCCCGGTCTCGGCCGTCAGGAAACTGTGCGGAAGCGCCGAAGAGGTGGTGGAGTTCTACCGCGGCCACGCCGAGAAGCGCTTCGCGCTGCCCTACGAGATAGACGGCCTGGTCGTCAAAGTGAATTCCCTGAAGCAGCAGAAGCTGCTCGGCTTCACGGCCAAGAGCCCCCGGTGGGCCATAGCTTTCAAGTACCCGGCGCAGCAGGCCGTTACGCGGGTGCTGGGCGTCGAATTCTCCGTCGGCCGCACCGGCGCGGTGACCCCGGTCGCGCAGCTCGAGCCCGTCAAATGCGGCGGCGTCACCATCTCCAGCGCCACGCTGCACAATTTCGACGAGATAGCCCGCCTCGGCCTTAAAACGGGGGACCGGGTGGTCATAGAGCGCGCCGGCGAGGTCATCCCCAAGGTGGTGCGGGTCGATACTTCCGCCCGCGGCGGCGCCGAGAAGGAGATCGTCCCTCCGAAGCGCTGCCCTTCCTGCTCCGCCGAACTCTTCCGCGACGAAGAGGAGGTGGCCCTGCGCTGCGTGAACCCGTCCTGCCCCGCCCAGCTGCGCCGCTCGCTGCTTCACTTCGCCTCGCGCGACGCCATGCGCATAGAGGGCCTGGGCGAATCCTCCGTGGACCAGCTGCTGGCCAAAGGCCTGCTGAAAAGTTTTCCGGACATTTACCGTCTCAAGAAGGAAGACCTGCTGCTGCTGGAGCTGTTCAAGGACAAGAAAGCCGAAAATCTGCTCGCCGAGATAGCGAAAAGCAGGGAACAGCCGCTGTCCCGGCTCATTTACGCCCTGGGCATACGCCATATAGGGGAGAAGAGCGGACGGGTCCTGGCCGGGCATTTCAAGACCATGAAGTCTTTCATGGCCGCCGGGCCGGACGAGCTGGCCAAAGTCCCCGACGTCGGGCCGGTGGTGGCCGAAGCCATAACGGAATTTTTCAAGTCGGAGTCCACGCGCGCCATGATAGGGGAGCTGGAGTCGCTGGGCCTGCGCATGGACGAGCCGGCGCGCGCCCCGTCGGGCAATAAGCTCGACGGCAGGACCTTCGTTTTTACCGGGGAACTGAAGAGTTTGACGCGCTCCGAGGCGCAGGCGCGTGTGCGCGAGCTGGGGGGGAAAGAGACCTCGTCGGTCTCGGCCAAGACCTCCTATGTCGTAGCCGGCGCCGATCCCGGCTCCAAGCTGGCCAAGGCGCAGAAGCTCGGCGTGAAAGTTCTGACCGAAGAGGAATTTCTCTCTTTGCTCTCTGAATAAGGAGCAACTATACCGGTCGCCGACGGGGTATCGCTTCTCAAAAACGTGCTCGTACACCGTGTTTTATGGAAAAGATCGCGTATGTAAGCGTGCATGACAAGACCGGCGTGGCCGAGTTCGCCCACGGGCTGACCGAGTTGGGCTACGAGGTGTGGTCGTCGGGATCGACGCTCAAGCTGCTGCGGCAGGCCGAGATAGACGTCGAAGAGGTTCCCGATTCGGCTCCTCTGGCCTCCGAGGTCATAAAAGCCCTCTCGGGAGGGCGCGCCGCGGTGGAGAAGCCGTACCTGGTCGCCGCCAACCTCTACCCCATCGCCAAGATAGTCCGCCAGGACGCCTTTACCCTCGAAGAGCTGCCCGACTACCTCGATGTATCCAATTCCGCCGTCATACGCGCGGCCGCGCGCTCCTTCTCCGACACGGCCGTGGTCTGCGACCCGGCCGATTACGGCCCGGTGCTCGACGCGCTGCGCGAATTCGGCGGGCTTCCCGAAGAGCGCCTGCGCGCGCTGGCCGCCAAGGCCTGGGGCTACTGCTCCTATTACGACGCCACCGTGGCCCAGTACCTGAGCCCGTCGGCCGCCGCCGCGCTGCCGCCCGAACTGTCCATGGCGCTTAAAAAGGTCTGCGACCTCTCCTACGGCGAGAACCGCCATCAGCGGGCGTCCTTCTACTCGCTCAGCGGCGCCCGCCCCTGGGGTCTCAACGCCGCGAATGTACTGCAGGGCTTCCCGCTAAACCTCAATCATTACCTCGACCTCGACTGCGCCTTCGAGCTGGCGGCGGAGTTCGAGGAGGCGGCCTGCGCGGTGGTCAAGCACCGTTCGCCCTGCGCCGCCGCCTGCGCCGCCTC
>DNQL01000043.1 GCA_003500765.1 Elusimicrobiota bacterium
CTCGACGCCGCCTCGGCCAGGGCCGAGGCCGGCGTGCGTTTTTCGGTGGTGCATCAGTGGCTTACCGCCCTGCTGCGGCGGCATCTGCTGGAGACCGTGGAGGCGGCCGTGGCCGACTCCGAGAAGGAAATGGAGACCGCCGACAGCCTGCGCGAGAAAGGCATGGTGCTGGGTTCCGATTATTACGCGGCCGAGGCCATACTGGCGGGACTGAAGGCTTACCGCAGCCAGTGGCGGCGGGCTTATGACCTGGAGCGGGAGCGGCTCAACATCATGCTGGGCCGCCCCAAGGACACCCCGTTCGAGCCGGCCGGCCGGCTGGACGAGGCGGATTTCAAGGTAGGCCCCCAGAACGAGTACCTCGCCGGAGCGCTGGACAGGCGCGCGGACATCAAGGCCGCCGGCGAGGGTGAAAAGGCGGCCGCGGCCTGGGCCTCGCTGCAGAAGAACTCCATACTGCCCACCGTCGAGGCCTTCGGCGTCCTGGAGACCAACTCCGAGCGCCTGTCGGATTTCTCCTCCTCCAACCTCTACGGGGTGCGGCTTAACCTGCCGCTGGGCGACCCCGGCCGGTCGTCCCGCCACAGGGCGGCGGAGGCCAGAATAACCCAGCAGCGCGCCGAGACCGCCGGCCTGCGCCGCCGCGCCGCCGGCGAAGTGGCCTCGGCCTGGCAGAGTTATATGGGCGCGGTGGAATCGGCCCGCGACTCCGCGCTGACCCACGAGAAAGCCCGCAAGTCGCTGGAGCTGTTCAGACCGCTTTACCGCCAGGGCCGCCAGAGCGTGATGGAAGTGCTGCGCGCCGAGCAGGCCGTGCTGGAGGCCAAGGCCGCCTGGTACGAGAACCTTTTCAAGATAAACCTTTTCTACGCCCAGCTCCGGCTGGCCGCCGAAACTCTCGACTCTTCCGCCGTGGCCGGGATAGCTTCCGCCACGGCCGCGGATTGATCCAAAGGGGAAACCTATGCAGAGAAACCTCAAATACGGCATGGCCGGCAATACGGCCCGCTCTTTCATAAACTCGCGGCTGACGCCCATACTGATAATCACCTTCATGCTGCTGGGCGTGTTCTCCACACTTAAGCTGCCGCGCGAGGAGGAGCCGCAGATAAACGTCCCGATGTTCGACGTCATGGTGCCGTTCCACGGCGCCACGCCGGCCGAGATAGAGAAGCAGCTGGTGGAGACCGGCGAGCGCAAGCTCTGGGAGATCCCCGGCGTCGAGTACGTCTATTCCACGGCCTTCCCCAACTTCGCCATGTTCACGGTGCGCTTCGAGGTGGGCACCGACCCGGAAGAAGCCTCCAGCCTGATCTATTCCAAGACCTTCGACAACATGGACCTCAACCCGCGCGGCGCGGCCCAGCCCATGATCAAGTACCGCAGTATCGACGACGTGCCGGTGCTGGCGCTGACCCTCTGGGGCGAGGGCCTCGACGGCTACGACCTGCGCCGGACCGCGGCGAAGATACAGACCGAGATAAACGCGGTCAACGACGTCTCCGAGACGCGCATCATAGGCGGCCACAAGCGCCAGTTCATAGTCCATTTCGACCCGGCGGCCATAGCCCGCCACCGCCTCACCCCCCCGCAGCTGGCCGGCATCATAAAGATGTCGAACGCAAAGCTGCCGGCCGGGCACTATAATATCGGCGGGGAGAAACTCCTGGCCGAGACCGACGCCTTCATCCGCTCGGCGGAGGACCTGGGCGGCATAATCATCGGAGTCTATGACGGCAAGCCGGTGAAACTCTCACAGGTCGCCAGGATAGTCGACGGCCCGGACGAGGACGAGAGGTCGGTCTCCATAAAGCAGGGCCCGGCCTCGCCAGTGAAAGACGGAGCTCTGCGCGACGCTGTCACGCTGAGCGTGGCCAAGCGCCGCGGGGCCAACGCCACCGCGGTGGCGCGCGAGATACTGGCCAAGGTCGACGGCATGAAAGGCCGCGCGATACCCGACGGCGTCAATGTCACCGTCACGCGCAATTACGGCGAAACAGCCAAGGCCAAGTCGGACGAGCTCATCTTCCACATGCTGCTGGCCACGGTCTCGGTCACGCTGCTCATCGCCTTCACGCTGGGCCTGCGCGAGGCGCTGGTCGTGCTGGTGGCGATACCGGTCACGCTGGCGCTGACCATGCTGGTCTATTTCCTCTACGGCTACACGCTCAACCGCATCACGCTCTTCGCCCTCATATTCTCTATCGGCATTCTGGTGGACGACGCCATCGTGGTGGTGGAGAACATAAACCGCCACTGCGCGATGAACAAGGACAAATCCCTGTTCCGCAACATCATAGACGCGGTGGACGAGGTAGGCAACCCGACCATACTGGCCACCTGGACCGTCATCGCGTCCATCCTGCCGATGGCCTTCGTCAGCGGCCTGATGGGGCCCTATATGCGGCCCATACCGATAGGCGCCTCCGTCGCCATGCTCTTCTCGCTGGGCGTAGCCTTCGCCTTCACCCCCTGGCTGTACGCCGTGATAGTGAAGCGCTGGCCGCTCAAGCACTGCGAGCACGACAGGGAAGGACTGCTGGACCGGCTCTACCGCCGCCTGATGGAGAAACTGATATACAAGCCGGCGGCCGGCAAGGCCTTCATAGGTTTTACCGCCCTGCTGCTGGCCGGCGCGCTGGCCATGGTCGGCGCCAGGATGGTCATCTTCAAGACCCTCCCGTTCGACAATAAGAACGAGTTCCAGGTGGTCATAAACATGCCCGAGGACTCTTCGCTGGAACGCACGGAGAAGGCGGTGCGCGAAATGGCGGAGTACCTGGCCGGCGTGCCCGAGGTGCGCGACCTGCAGCTCTACGCCGGCACTTCGGCGCCCTATAACTTCAACGGCCTCGTGCGCCATTACTTCATGCGCAGCGAGTCCCACCAGGCCGACATACAGGTCAACCTCTCGGACAAGCACGACCGCAAGCGCCAGAGCCACGACATAGCACTGGCGGTGCGCGCGCCGCTCAAGGCGATAGCCGACAAGTACAAGGCCCGCGTGCAGGTGGCCGAAGTCCCCCCCGGCCCGCCGGTCATGGCGACGATGCTCATAGAGGTCTTCGACCCCAACCCGAAGAACCAGCTGGCGCTGGCCGGCGACATAATGGAACTGCTTAAAAGGACCCCGGGCATAGTGGACGTGGACTCGTACATCCCCGGCCCGCAGCCGATAACCCGGCTCGTCGTGGACAGACAGAAAGCGACCCTCAACGGAGTGGCGGCCGCCGACATAGCCCAGACCGCGGCGATGTCGCTATACGGCGCGGACATCGACTCGGCCCACGTGGAGAACGAGAGCGAGGTGGTGGACATACGCCTGCGCCTGCCGCCGGCCAAGCGCCGCGAGCTGGCGACGCTGAAAGACATCAAGTTCTTCTCGCCCAACGGCACGGCCATACCCATGGCCAGCTTCGTGCGCGCCGAGACGGGGCTGGAGAACAAGCCGATATACCACAAGAACCTGCAGCGCGTGGCCTACGTGACGGCCGAAATAGCCGGCGGCACCGAGAGCCCCGTCTACGCCGTGCTGGACCTGCGCAAAGAGATAGACGCGCTGGCCAGGGCCCGCGGCGGCGAGATAAACCAGTACTTCACCCGCCAGCCGGTCTCGTCGTCGGAAACGGCGATCAAGTGGGACGGCGAGTGGCATATCACCTACGAGGTGTTCCGCGACCTGGGCCTGGCCTTCGCGCTGGTCCTGATACTGATATACATACTGGTCGTGGCCTGGTTCGAGGACTTCCTGACGCCGCTCATCATCATGGCCGCCATACCGATGGCGCTCATCGGCATCATCCCCGCGCACTGGGGCATGGGCGCCTTCTTCACGGCCACCTCGGCCATCGGCTTCATCGCTTCGGCGGGCATAGTGGTGCGCAACTCCATCATACTGGTGGACTTCATCAAGCTCAAGATAAAGGAAGGCGCGCCGCTGGAGAAGGCGGTCATAGACGCCGGCGTGGTCCGGTTCCGCCCGATGCTGCTGACCGCCCTGGCCGTCATAGTCGGCGCGGGCGTGATACTCTTCGACCCGATCTTCCAGGGCCTGGCCATCTCGC
>DNQL01000080.1 GCA_003500765.1 Elusimicrobiota bacterium
GGTCCCGGCCCGCCGGGACCTTTTTCCCGCGCCGGCCTGGGTCCGCGGGCACTGCCGCGGGCGGACGGCGCCGGCTATAATCTGATATATATACGGATAAACGGAGATACGCGTGAGAAAAACGATCGTTTTCTTATTTTTGTCCTCGCTCGCGGCGCCCGCCGCCCACTCGCAGAACGCTCTGGAGCAGCTCGAAGGGCTGTCCCGGTCCCGTCTTGAAACGGCGGTACCGGAAGCCGCGGCGGCGGAAAAGAAGTGGGACCCCTCCGCGCCCTTTTCATATCACCAGAACAGGGGGGCGGTCGTCTCCCGGGACGGCGCGGCAACCCTGGGAAATGTGCGCTGGGGCGAGGCGCCCTGGGACCACAGGTCTTACGACTGGCGTACGGCCGAACTGCGCCCGGAAACCCTTTCGAAGGTGTATTACGGCTACAAGACCAGCGGCGTCGGCCACTCCTTCTTCGTCTTCGTGTTCGGAGAAGGGGGCTTTTCCTCCGGCGGCTCCGACGGCGTCGCCCTGACCGCCGGCGCGGAGGGCTGGACGCGCGAACCGGAAGGATACAATGTCCTTTACGGCTTCATGGACCGCTACCCGCTGATCTGGAACCTGACCACTTTCGAAAGTTACGCCGACTTCACGGTAACGCTTAAACATTCCAGGCTGTTCCTGGCGGAGATAAAAATACCGCGCGGGAAAGCCCTCGAACTGCTGTCCGCCACTCTCGACCGCATAGAGCGCACCAACGCCTCCGCCGAATTCTATCACAGCGTCTCCAACAACTGCACCACCAACCCGGTAGCGCTTCTCAACTCCGTCCTGCCGGAGGACAAGCGCGTGGACGAGCGGGACCTGGGCCTGGTCACGCCTACGTCCTCGCTGCCGGCGCTGGCGGTCAGGAAATACCGCCGCCTGGGCGTGCTGGCGGAAAAGGCGGTCGCGGTGGACGAGTCCAATTTCCGCGGCTTCGACATCCGGGGACTTTGATGCTCAAAGAGCTGAAAGAAACCAGGCAGGTGCCCGGCGAACCGCCGCGTCGCTGGTTCTGCGACGACTACTTCGAGCTTATAGTCTGGCTCGAGCCGGGCGGGGGATTCCAGGGCTTCCAGCTCTGTTACGACCCGGAAAAGAAGCCGCGCGCGCTGACCTGGAGCGTAAAATACGGCGCCAGACATTCCGGGATAGACGACGGCGAGAACACTTTCGGCGGGGCGAAGGGGTCGCCCGTCCTGACCGAGGACGGCCTCTTCGACGCGCCGGCGATAGAGCGGCGATTCGCCCGGGAGGCGGCCGGACTGCCGGCTGACATACGGGACTTCGTGCTGGAAAAAATACGGGCCTATCAAGGGCCCGGGGAAAGGAAGAAAAAATGAAAACAGCTTTCAAGCCCGCGAGGGGGACCGGCGACCGGGGGGTCACGGACCTGCTTTCCGGACGCCGGGTACCCAAGACCGATATCCGCGTAAAGGCCAACGCCCTGCTGGACGAGATCTCCTGCCTGCTCGGCCTGGTAAAATCCGGCGGGTTCGAAAAAGCGGCCCTCACCCGGGCGCAGGCCGCGCTGTCCGCGGCGGCGGCCGATATAGCCGGCCGGCGCGGCGGCGATGTCCCCGCCCTGACCTCCGCTATAGAAGAAGCCTCGGCTGAATTATCCCGGCGGGTAAAGCCGCCGGCCCGGTTCGTGCTGCCCGGCGAAAACGCCGTGGAGGCCACCCTGCACCTGGCCCGCGCCAGGACGCGCGTCTGCGAGATACTCTGCTGGGAAATAAAGGCGAAAGCCCCGGCCGTCCTGCTCAACAGGCTGTCCGACTGGCTTTTCCTGCTGGCCCTGGCCGCCGGCCGAAAGACGGGGAGAAAAAAATGAGAAAAAGCCTCTTTAATTTTTTACTGACGCCGTTGCTGATCCAGGCGGCGCTGTTCCCGCCCGTGCTGCCGGCCGCGCAATCGCCGGAATCGCTGCGCGCGGAAGCGGCGGCCCTGTTCGACGGTTCCGGCGCCGTTCCCTCCGTCGAGATCCCGCGGCCGCCCGAAAAAGCTTCGGCCGCCGCGGAGTTCCTGCTGGAAACGAAGCAGGTTCTCTCCGCCGGGGCATGGGACGGCTCTTCGCCGGAAATGCGCCACTTCCGTTTCCGTCATCCCGACGGCTGGACGGCGCAGGCGCAGAGCGTGGGGCTGGAGGGATTCCTCTGGACCAAGAAAGAGCTGGAGGGCCGGTTCGGCGCGGAGACCTTCCTGCACCACCTGCCCGACTATTTCAGTTATCTCGACGCCCTGCTGGCCCCCGTGGGCTGGACCGCGGAGCTGCGCTCGGCGCTAGTGGAACTGCGCGATTCGGGCATGGCCGCCCCGGAGAAGAACGCCAGGCTCAACGAGATGCTCGATTACTATGTAGCGGGACTGCAGGACAACGTGCGCCGCTACGACGGGGCGCTCTGGGCTAAGAAAGCCCGGGTGTACGAGATCTTTCCCCGCGCCTACAACCTGGCGGGTCGCCGCGAAAGCGGGGTCAAGGCCGCGGCGGGGTCCGGGGACGGAAAATTCTTCCGCGATTTCCGGGGCTCCGACTTCGAGGCTATAAAGAGAATGGGGTTCGACGCCGTCTGGCCGATGGGGATACTGCCCATAGGCGAGCGCGGCCAGACCGGCACCGGCGGCGGCTCGCCGTATTCCATCAGCGACCATTCGACGGTCAATCCGGACCTGGGCACGGAGGAGGATTTCCGCGGCTTCGTGAGGCGCGCCCACGCGGCGGGCCTGAAGGTGATAGTGGACTTCGTGGTCAACCACGCCTCGCTCGACGCCAGGCTGCTGCGCGAAGACCCCGCCTACTTCATAAGCCACGCGCGCCCATCCGGCCCCTGCCCCAACCAGCACTTCGAACATCATCACGGCGGAACGCGCTATTGCGTCCATCACGGCGGCTTCGAGTACGGCGGCGGCGTCTCCGACTGGATAGACACCTCCCAGTTCGACTACTCGAACGTGCGCCTGCGCGCCCGGCTTACCGAGGTCGTCAAAGGCTGGGTGACGAAGTTCGACGTGGACGGTTTCCGCGTGGACATGGCGCACCTGGACCTCAACGGCGTCTTCGGCCGCACCTGGGGTCGGACCATGCCGCGCGACGAGTTCTACCGAGGCCTGATAGGGACGGTCAAGGCGGCCAAGCCTTCGGCCGCCTTCATGGCCGAGGCTTATTCTTTCCACGAGGACCTCTCGGCCTGCGGCTTCGACGTGATATACAGCAAGTTCGAGACCGGCCGCGAGGAGGGGCAGACCGGTTGGTACCAGGCGATGGAGCACGGGAGCCCTCACGAGCTGGCCAGTTCCGTGAACCGCCTGGCCTTCCTGGCCTGGCAGTCAGGCGGCGCCGGCGCGGTGGCCTTCACCGGCAATCACGACGAGCCCTCGCCCGAGCGCGTTTACGGCGAGCGCCTTCCGGCCGCCCTCGCCCTCACCTTCCTCTATCCCGGCTCGGTGCTGATGTACAACGGCGCGGAGATAGGCTACGACGCCGCGGTGCCCGCGGAACACAAACCGCTGCCTTTCAGCGTGCCTTGCGCCATAGACTGGCAGGGCGGCAAGCCCGAAGTCAGGCGTACTTATTCGGAGGTGCTGGCGCTGGCCGCCTCGGTGCGCGCGGAACTGGGGGACTACACGATCGAGCCCCTGTGGGCGCCGGCCGGCCAGAACTGGACGGGGTACGTCATGAAATCCGCGTCGGGAGCCCGCCGCAAGGCCGTGATAGGCAATATCACCCGCTCCGCCGCTTCTTTCTCCGCCGCGGGACAGAGCGGCTCCCTGCGCCCCGGGGAATACCGGGTCTTCGGCCTGCCCTGACCGCCGGCGCCCGTCTTAAAAAGAGAAGCCGCCCTTCCGGGCGGCTTCCTTATTTCAAGGCGGCTTAAGGCCGGCCTACATGCGTTCGGGCGCCGATACGCCGAGCAGGTCCAGCGCGTCGGCTATTACCTTGCGCACGGCCCTGAGCAGGAAAAGGCGGAACGCCGTCGCCTGCGGGACCTGCGGGTCCAGCACCTTGTGCTTATCATAGAACGAGTGGAACAGGGCGGCAAGTTCCACCAGGTACGTGGTCAGGTGATGCGGGGAATAATCCCGCGCGCAGTCGCCGAGGACTTTCTCCAGCCACAGCAGCTTCATGGCCAGGGCCCTCTCTTCAGGGTTGAAAGCGACTGCCGCCGGATCGAACCCCGCGTCCGGGTCCACCCCTTTCTCGGCCGCGTTCGCGAAGATCGAGCTGATGCGCGCGTGCACGTACTGCACATAGTAGACCGGGTTCTCGTTGGACCGCTTCTTGGCCAGGTCCACGTCGAAAGTGAGATGGGTGTTGGGTCCGCGCGAGGCGAAAAAGAAACGGCAGGCGTCGGTCCCCACTTCGTCCACCAGTTCCTTGAGGGAGATGAACTCGCCGGCGCGCTTGGACATCTTCACCAGCTCGGCGCCGCGCTTGAGCGCGACCTGCTGATGTATCACGACCTTGAACTTGTCCTTCGCCCCGGCCAGCGCGCCGACCGCCGCCTCCATCCTGGGCACGTAGCCGTGATGGTCCGCTCCCCAGACGTCTATGAGGCGGGTGAAGCCGCGCGAGAGCTTGTCGAGGTGGTAGGCGATATCGTTGAGGAAATAAGTGTTGCGGCCGTCGGACTTTACCAGGACCCGGTCCTTGTCGTCGGACTCGAGCTCGGAAGCCGCGCCGAACCAGACGGCGTTCTCCTTGTCGTAGGCCATGCCGCGGGCCCGCAGTTCGGCCAGGGCTTTCGCCGGCGCGCCGGCAGCGTGCAGCTCCGATTCGAGGAACCAGCGGTCGAATTCGACGCGGAACGCGGCCATGTCCGTCCTGTGCAGCTTGAGCATCTCGGTTATGGCGTACTCCGAGAACTTCGCTGCGTCCCAGGACGAAGCTTCCTTCGGCATGCCGGCCGCCAGGTCTTTCATGTAGTCGCCGTGATAGCCGTCCTCCGGGGGCTCCGCTCCCTCGAACCGCGCCTTAAGCGACAGGCCGAGCATCTCCACCTGCCGGCCCTTATCGTTTACGTAAAATTCCTCGGAGACCTTCGCTCCCAGCGCGCGGAAGACGCGGGCCAGGCTGTCGCCCAGCGTGGCTCCCCGGCCCGAGGCCAGGTGCAGCGGGCCTGTTGGATTGGCGGAGACGAACTCCAGGCTGATGTGCTCGGCGGCATACTCCGGCCTGTGGAAATAACCGGGCTTCTCCGTTATGTCGCGCAGGGAATCTATCAGGAAGCCGTCGGCCAGTTTCAGGTTGACGAAACCCGGGGGCACGGCGCCGGCAGTCAGCTCCGGCGGCAGGGCGGCCTTGAGCTCCTCGGCTATTTTCAGCGGGGGTTTGCGCAGCGCTTTGGCGGCGGATATGGGCCAGGACACCGAGGCGTCGGCGTCCACGTGGCCCGGGGGCGGGGAGACGGACAGGGACGCCACCTGCCCGGCAGGCAATCCGAAAGCGCGGACGGCGCTCTCCCGGAGGGAGTCTTCGAGGGCGCGCAGTCTCATGCTATTTCTTTTTCCGGGGGGCGGCCTTTTTAGCCGGGGCCTTTTTAGCCGGGGCCTTTTTAACCGCGGCTTTTCTGGCCGGCGCTTTCTTCGGCGCGGGCTTGGGGGCGGGCTTAGCCTGCCACTCCACCCCGGCGCAGCCGTCGTAAAGCCTGTCCAGCGCGTAGAAGGCGCGGGCGGAGGGCTCGAAAATATGCACCACGAGGCCGCCGTAGTCCATCACCTTCCAGGTGCGGCTCAGCAGTCCGTCGCGATGCAGGGCGTGCACCCCTTCGGCGCGCTTGAGCCCCACGGAGATCTCGTCCTCCACCGCCCGCATCTGGGGCTGCGACTCTACCGTGGCGATGAGGGCGAAATAAGCGGCGTCGGATTTGGCCGCGATGTCGTAGATGGTTATGTCGGAGGCCTTCTTATCGTCGGCCAGACGCGCGGCGGCCGCCGCCAGCTTCCTGAATTTAAGCCTGTTGTCGTTCATATGGTGTTCTTCTGCTCCTTGAGTTTCCGCATCAGCATCTCCTCGGCGCGGTGATCGATGTTCTCCACCGCCGAAGAGATGATAGAGGACAGCGTGCCGAATATGGTGGACAGGGAATTCTTCTCCGTGTCGGTGAAATCGGCCGACCGGGCGAAGCGCATGTATCCCAGCGGGCCCTTGAGGCCCCTGAAGACCAGCATGTAGGCGTTGGGCGCCGTCCACCCGCTCTCCGCCGGCGGCGGCGCGGCCAGCTTCTCGGCCGTCTCCTCGAAAGTGGAGCGGGTCCCGGCCTCGTCGAACTCCTCGTTGAACTGGTTGTAGGCGAAGACGCTTATGTTCCAGCTCCCCTCGAAATGCGAATACACCTCGTCGAGGACCTCCGCCAGGAACTCCCGCGAGGAGCGGTATTCCCGGAGGACCAGCTTGCTCATGTCGAAGAGCATGGTCAGCTCGCTGGAGGTGTGCTGCAGGCGGCGCAGCACCGACTTCATGATCTCGGTGAAGATCGAAATGCCGTTGTCCGGGTGGGACTTGATGAAGCCGAAGAATTCCGTCCGGCGGACCTCGTAGAGCACGGCGTCGCTCTCGGCGCGGGCCTGCGCGAAGCGGGTCTGCCCTTCGAGCACGGCCATCTCGCCGAAGAACTCCCCGGCGCTGAGGATGGCCAGCGTCTTGAACACCTTCCCTTCCTCGTCGAGCTTCTTCTCGATGGCCACCGAGCCGGAGACGATTATGAAAAGGGTGTCGCCCTCGCTGCGCTCCTTGAAGATGACCTCGTCCTTCTTGTAGAAGGACTGCTTGAAAGTCTCCGAGAACTGGGCCAGCATATCGTCGGAGAAGTTCCGGAAGATCGGGACGTTCCTCAGGTCCCCGGCCCCGCTCATATGGCGCCTCCCGCGGCGGCCCCGGCGCCCTGGGCGCACATCTTCTTGAACATCTCCTGGTCCCTGGCTTTGGCCGCCGCCACGTCGTAGGCGACCACGCCCTGCTGCACCAGCATCGCCAGCGCGCGGTCCATCGGTATCATGCCGAACTTGGCGCCCGTCTCTATGGCGCTGTAGATCATGTGGGTCTTGCCCTCGCGGATCAGGTTGGAGATGGCCGGGGTCATGATCATGACCTCGCGGGCGGCGGCGCGGCCGCGGCCGTCCTTGCGCGGCAGCAGTATCTGCGCCACCACGGCCTGCAGGCTGGCCGCCAGCTGAACGCGCACCTGCGTCTGCTGGTGGGGAGGGAAGACGTCTATGATGCGGTCCACGGTGGACGGGGCGTCCTGGGTGTGCAGCGTGGCGAAGGTAAGATGGCCCGTCTCCGCCGCGGTGATAGTGAGCTGTATCGTCTCGAGGTCGCGCATTTCGCCGACGAGGATGACGTTGGGGTCTTCGCGCAGGGCGGCGCGCAGCGCGTTATTGAAGCTCTTGGTGTGCTGCCCTATCTCGCGCTGGCGGATGATGCAGCTCTTGGCCTCGTAGGTGAACTCTATCGGGTCCTCGATGGTGAGCATGTGCCCCTTGCGCTTGGTGTTTATGAGCTCCAGCAGCGCGGCCAGCGTGGTGGACTTGCCCGAGCCCGTCGGCCCGCAGACCAGGACCATTCCCTTGGGTATCTGGGACATGCCGATTATCGCCGGGCTCAGGCCCAGCTGCTCCGGGGTGGGGATCTTGGAAGGGATGACGCGCATCACGGCTTCCACGCCGTTGCGGGCCATCAGGACGTTGAGGCGGAAGCGGGAGACCCCCGTTATGGCGAAGGAGCAGTCGAGTTCCCAGTTCTCCTCGAACTTGCCGCGCTGCTCGTCGTAAAGGGCGGAATAGACCAGCGTCTTGGTCTGCTCCGCCGTCAGCGCCGGCATGGCGTCCGAAACGGGCACCACCTGGCCGTTGAGGCGCATCATCGGCGGCTTGCCCACGCAGATATGTATATCGCTGGCGCCGGCCGAGACCGCCGTCTTGAGTATCGTAACCATATCGGACATATTGAACCTCCCGTTATCGCAAGGCCCGTCCCTATTTAAGGGAGGCCGGGTCGAAATCAAGGCCGATTATGACCCTGACCCCGGCCACCGGGTTTTTTTCGGGTTTCGAGTATATCTCCAGGCCTCCCAGGCCCAGGAGCCCGCGCACCCGCCTCGCCCCCTCTATACCGCCCGAACAGTTTACAATTTTTGTCCGCGGCTGGACAGAAACATAATTTCCGAAATCGATGACGTCCACCCCCCGCGAGCGCAGGAACCTGGTGACCTCGTCCGCGGCCCCGCGCCTGCCGGAGGCGTTGAGGACCTGCGCGGTCACCTCTCCGCCCCCGTCCTCCGGGAGCGGGGCTCCCG
>DNQL01000049.1 GCA_003500765.1 Elusimicrobiota bacterium
GGGACCGGTGACGGCGGCCGGGAGGCGGGCCGGGGGGCCGGCGGCGCGGAAAAACGCTCCGGCTTTTCCGGTTCCCGGCCCTTGAGCTTCTCCAGGTCCGTAAATTTCATAGATATATTATAACCCGCTGGGGTTAAGGATTCTTTGCGGAATGATTACAGGGATTTCCGGTATATCCGGTGCCGCCGGTATACCCGGCCGCCGATCATCTCGATTATAGAGTTGATCTTCTCGTTGTCCTCGAGCGTCCAGGACAACTCGCCGTAATCCCAGCCGACCTTGCGCGAGCTCATTATGGCCTGCTTTATCAGCAGCATCTCAAGACCCTTGTTGCGGAATTCGTTCTTTACGCCCAGCGCCACAAGCCGGCCGGACTTTATCTTCAGCATTCCCAGCAGGAAGCCGGGCAGCGTCAGCGGGTTGGAGAGCGTGCCGCGGGCGGCTTTGAGCGGCACGTTGAAATCGGGCAGCAGCAGGCAGAAGGCGGCAGGCGCGCCGTCCACTTTCACGAAAAAAAGGTAATCGGGCTTAAGCAGGGGCTTGAGCCCGCGCGCCAGTTCGTCTATCTCGGCGTCGGTCATCGGCACGAAGCCCCAGTTCTTCTCCCAGGCGGAGTTGTAGATCTCTTTAAGATCGGCCAGGGCCTGGTCGATCTTCTTCACGTTAACGAACTCCAGCTCCACGCGGCCGCCGCGCGCGACCCGGTCCACGATCTTCTCGAACCGGCGGGGCAGGTCGGGCGCCGAGGGCCTCTTCCAGGACAGGAGGTCCTTCTCTTTCTCAAAACCGGCGTCCTCCACCAGCCGCAGGTAATAGGGCGGGTTGTAAGGCGTCATTATGGCCGGCGGGAAGTCGAAGCCCTCGCAGAGCATGCCGCAGGTCTCGTTTGTCGAGGGGTTCACCGGGCCGCGGACGAAATCCATGCCCTTGGTGGCCAGCCAGGAGGCGGCGCCGGAGAAGAGCAGCCTGGAGGCCGCCAGGTCATCCTGGCAGTCGAAGAAGCCGAAGAAACCGCAGCGCTCGCCGTGGAAATCATTGTGGGCGCGGTTGACCACGGCCGCGATCCTGCCGATGGGGACGCCGTCGCGGAAGGCCATGAAAAGACGGCGTTCCGCGTGCGCCCAGAAAGGGTGGGATTGGGCGAGCTGATGCGCGGTATCCTTTTTCAGGTCGCCCACCCAGTACGGATGGCCGCGGAAAAGCCGGAAAGGGAAATCCACGAATTCGGCCAGGCGGCCGTCGTCTATGACCTGCAGGGTAAGGGGCATTGAGGCTTACTTGGCCGCGGCGTGGCGGCCGTTGAGGACTTTTTTGGAGCAGTCCTCGAGTATATTGAGCGCGCGGTCGAGCTGCTCGCGGGTATGCGTGGCCGAGACCACTATGCGCAGCAGGGAGCGCTTGGGCGGCACGGCCGGGCTTACCACCGGGGTGGTGAAAAGGCCGGCCTCGTAGAGCGCCTTCCACATCGAGAAGGTCAGGGTATCGTCGCCGATTATTATCGGGATGATGGGGGTCTGCGTCTCGCCGGTGTCGAAGCCGAGCTCCTTGAAGCGTTTCAGCAGGTAATTGGAGTTGTCCCAGAGCTTCTTTATCCGCTCGGGCTCGGACTCGATGATGTCGATGGCCTGCGAGATGGAGGCGACCGAGGCCGGCGGCAGGGCCGCCGAGAAGATCATGGAGCGGGACATGTGCTGGATATAATCGATTATCTTGGCGTCGCCCACCGCGAAACCGCCGACCGAGGCGAAGGACTTGGAGCAGGTGCCCACGACCAGGTCCACGTCGCCGTGCCCGAGGCCGAAATGCTCGCTGGTGCCGCGGCCGCCCTTGCCCAGCACGCCGGTGGCGTGGGCGTCGTCCACGATCAGGCGCGCGCCGTGCTTCTTGACCACCTTGACTATCTCGGGTACCGGGCAGATGTCGCCTTCCATGGAGAAGACGCCGTCCACTATGACCAGCTTGCCCGGCTTGGGGCCGATGTCGGCCAGGACGCGGTCCAGGTCGGCGGGGGAATTGTGTTTAAAGCGGCGTATCTCGCCGTTGCTGAGCTTGCAGCCGTCGATTATGCTGGCGTGGTCGAGCTTATCTATGACAACGACGTCGCCCTTGCCCACCAGCGCGCTCACTACGCCCAGGTTCATCTGGTAGCCGGTCGCGTAGACCAGCGCGGCCTCGCGGCCCTTGAAAGCGGCCAGCTTGCGCTCCAGCGCGGCGTGCATTACGGTATTGCCGTTGAGGAAGCGCGAGCCGGCCACGCCGGTGCCGAACTTCTCCACCGCGTCCATGGCGGCCTTCTTCATACGCGGGTCGTTGGCCAGGCCCAGGTAGTTGTTGGAGCCGAACATGATGAACCGGCGGCCCTCGATGGTCACCTCGGGCGCCTGTTCGCTCTCGAGCTGCTTGAAATAGGGGTAGATGCCGGCGGCCTTGAGCTGGTCGACTATATCGAATTTCCGGCATTTATCGAAGATGTCCGTCATTGTTACCTCGTGGAGTCGGATAGGAATTGTATTAAATTGACCGGCCGTCCCGCCAATGAAAAAACGCTATTTGAGCCTCTTTATAAGGCCCGTGGTCGAGCGGCCCTTGAGCAGCGGTACCCGCACGGTGCGGCCGGCGTACTCGCGGCCCTTTATCTCCGAATGGCCGTAATCGGCGCCTTTGACCAGTATGTCCGGCCGCAGGGCTTTCAGGGTCTCCACCGGCGTATCCTCGCCGAAAGGGACCACCGCGTCCACGCAGGCCAGCGCGCAGAGCACGCGGGCGCGGTCGGCCAGCTTATTGACGGGCCGGGTCGGCCCTTTGAGCCGCCGCACGGAGGCGTCGGAATTGAGGCCCAGGACCAGAGCGTCCCCCAGCGAGCGGGACCGTTCCAGCAGCGTCACGTGCCCGGCGTGAAGGATGTCGAAGCAGCCGTTGGTGAAAACGACTTTCCGCCCGGCGCGGGACTGGGCGCGGCGCCAGGCAAGGGCGCTTTTAAGGGTCTTCAGTTTGCCCGAAGTGTTCATTTATTTTACGGCGGCCGGTTCGGCGGGCGCCTTGGGCTCCAGCATCCTGGCCATGAAGCCGGTGTCCACGCTGCCAGACGCGAAGTCCGGGTGGTCCAGCACCAGTTTATGAACGTCCACGGTGGTGCTGACTCCGCTCACCCGGAACTCCCCGAGAGCGCGCTTGGAGCGGGCTATGGCCTGTTTCCGGTCGGGCGCCCAGATTATGAGCTTGGCCAGCATGCTGTCGTAGTAGATCGGCAGCTGGTAACCCTGGTAGATATGCGTATCCAGGCGCACGCCGGGGCCGCCTGGCACCGACCATTCTTCCACGCGTCCCACGGTGGGCGCGAAGTTGCGGCTGAAATCCTCGGCGTTGATACGGTGCTCGATGGAGTGTCCCTCGAACTGCAGCGCGCGGGCCGGGGAAATGGAAAGTTTCTCGCCGGCGGCGATGAGCACCTGCTCTTTGACCAGGTCGGTGCGGGTTATGTACTCGGTCACCGGGTGCTCCACCTGAAGGCGGGTGTTCACTTCCATGAAATAGAAGTTGCAGTCCTTGTCCATCAGGAACTCCACCGTGCCGACGCCGACATAGCCGGCCGTATGGGCCAGTTTTATCGCCGCTTCGGCCAGCCTGGCGCGAAGCGCCTTGTCCACGGCCGGGGAGGGGGATTCCTCGATGAGCTTCTGGTGGCGGCGCTGCACGCTGCAGTCGCGCTCGGGGAAAGCGATCGCGTTGCCGTGGGAATCGCGCGCGAACTGCACCTCCACGTGCCGGGGGCAGTCGATGAACTTCTCGAAATAGATCTCCCCGTTGCCGAAGGCGGCCTGGGCTTCGGAGCTTGCCATCTCCGCCTCGTGCTTGAGCTGCGACTCCTCGCGCACGATGCGGATGCCCTTGCCGCCGCCGCCGGAGGCGGCTTTTATCATAACCGGGTAGCCGACCGCCGCGGCCTCTTTGACCCAGGCGCCCTTTTCGACGCAGCCCTTTGTGCCGGGCGTCACCGGGACGCCGCCTTTCATGGCGATCTTGCGGGCCATGGCCTTGTGGCCGAGCTGTTCGATGGAGTCGGCCGAGGGGCCGATAAAGACGATTCCGGCCTTGGCGCAGGCCCGGGAGAATTCCGAATTCTCGCTGAGGAAGCCGTAACCGGGATGCACGGCTTCGGCGCCGGTCAGCCTGGCGGCGGCGAGCACCGCCTGCATATTGAGGTAGCTCTCGCGGCTGGGGCCCGGCCCTATGCAGACGGCTTCGTCGGCTTCCCGCACGTGCATGGAGGAGCGGTCGGCGTCCGAATAGACCGCGACCGACTTTATGCCCATCTCGCGCAGGGTCCTCATCACCCGCACGGCTATCTCGCCGCGGTTGGCTATCAGTACTTTGTTGAAAAGGCTCATCTTCCCTCCGGCCCCGGGGCCCGCTCGGCGGAAGCCGAACCGGTCCAGAGGTTCACTTTAAAAACATGGAGATTCTTGATCTGGGGCTTGCGTCCCCGGCCCGCCGGCAGTTCTTCGCGCAGCATGACGCGGTATTCGGGCCCGCCGGCATGCTCGGCCAGCCAGCTGTCCTGCGGCAGCGGGCGTATGCCCCTGGCGCGCATCAGCGAGACCTCGGCGGCCCTGGCCTGCAGCAGCGTCGGCCCGCCGGACTTGAACCGGGAATTCTTTACGTATTCGACGGCCTCGTTCAGGGCCTGGCCGCTTATGTACCGGAGCCGCTTATCGGCCTCGGCCGCGTCTATGGGGCTCAGGCAGTGTATCTGCGCGTTCCTGGCGTCGGCCAGGGCCCCCCCATGGTCGCCCAGGCGTACCAGGGCGTCGGCGCGGCCCATGTAAAGAGGGCACTGCTCTTTCGACGAAAGCTCTTTCTTGACCAGGAGGTTCCCGTAAAGGTCCACGGCCTCCCGGTAGCGGTTGAGGAAGCGCAGGCTGTCGGCCTGGTAAAAGGTGTACCAGAAGATGTCCTCGGGCGAGAAACCGACGGGGTAGAAGCGCGAGGCCTCGACGGTCCTGGCGCAGGAGGCCGCCGCCTTGTCGTAGATCTTCATGAAGAACTGGGTCGCGCAGAGGTACCCGGAAGTGCGCGGGTCCATCGGGTCGGTCTCGGCCAGTTTCTGCGCCATGGACAGGGCCTGGGGGAACTCTCCTTTCTCCAGAGAGGCTTCTATCGGCGCGAAGAAGTTCCAGATATACGGCCTGGCCCATCCGCCGCCATCGGCCACGAAGGAGATATAGTCGTCCTTCCAGGAGGAATCGCCCTCTTTCAGCCGGTACTTCAGTACGGCGGCGTTCTCCTCCATCAGGAAGACCTCGAGCGCGTCGAATTCCCACTTGCCCACGCGCTTCGCGTAGTCCTCGCTGTTCTTGCGGTATTCCTCGTAAGGGCAGGACTCCCTGGAATTGGCGGAGAGCAGCTTGTACGAGGTTTCATAGTCGCCCGCGGACAGCGCCGACAGATAGCGCCTGGCCGTAAGCATGAGCCTGAACTTGGGCACATAGGGGCTGAGCAGCAGGGCCGCCATTCCGGCCAGGCCGGCCGCCAGCAGGACGTAGAAAACGGCCATCTTGGGGCTGAACAGCTTGAAATTTTTGGCCGCGGACCTGCGGGAAGAGGACTGGCGCTGGCTGGAGGACCGCCCGGAAACCGAGGGCTTGGCCGGGGATTTCTCCGGGGGCGGGCCGGCCGGTTTCTCGGGCGCGGGCGCGGGGGC